>JBDHHM010000081.1:0-9572 GCA_039589355.1 Gemmatimonadota bacterium
GGTCCAGCCGTATCGCCGGATCGACGTGGCGGCCGCGGTCCTCGAGGCGGAGGCCAATGCGCAGCTCACGCCCCAGGAACGGCACTGGATCGACGCGATCAAGCGTGAGCTGTATCGGGAGGTCGAGCTGCTGGAGCGCGGGCAGCCCCAGGGCATCGACTTCGGCGCCGAAGCCGGCGTCGGTCTCAAGGCGATGAGCCACACGCACCGCGATCTCCTGCGACCGGAGGGCGACGAGAAGCTCTTTGCGACACTCGATCTCGAGCTGAGGGGAGAGGCGCCGGCGGTAGCGGGTGTGCTCTACTTACGCTGGGACAACCACTACCTGAACGATCCGCAGTTCCCGAACGGTCGGGTGGTCGAGCGGAGACAGTGCGATCCCCTGCGTTCGGTCGGATGTACCGCAACTGGGGGCTCCCGGGCCGAGACGGTATGCTGCTTTCGCCGTACTCGTACAGTTACGACCACATCGGTTACCGCTTCGGCACCGAGCGCATCGCGCTGACCGGGTTGTACGCACCCTTCAACGACTTCCCGGGCGATACGGCACGCTACTTCTCGTCCCATCGCTTCGACTGGCGGATCCGCGACAACCTGCAGATCTCGGTGGGTGAGTCGGTGATCTGGGGTGGCCCGAACCGTAGAATTGACTTCAACCTCGTAAACCCGGTGGGCGTCTGGGAGATCAGCGGCAGCAGCGAAGGGCGCGAGCGGAACGCTCTGGGGATGGCGGAGTTCTGGTGGCGGCCCTGGAGGAAGCTGCTGACCTACGGTGCGTTCGTGGTGGACAACACCTCGGTGGGTGACGAGGAGCAGGGAAACCAGCCTGGAATCAACCAGTGGGCCGCGGCGCTGGGCCTGCAGCTTCCCTCAGTGAGACCGAACCTGGCGCTGCGCGGCGACTTCACGGTGGTCAACAGCCTGGCGTATCGGAGTCGGGTCGACTTCTGGGAGTACTACGCCGTCGACGGCATCGGTCTGGCCCACGACAAGGTCGATATGGTCCTCGTGTCGGCGCAGGGGGACTGGTACCCGCGGTCCGGGCTGGTAGTGAGCCCGAAGCTCGATCTCATGTGGAAGGGCGAGCCAGACCTGAGGGATGAGTTTCCCGACGACGCCTTCACCAGGCCTGACAATCTCCTGCTCGGCGTGATCGAGAAGACGATCCGGCCCGCCCTGGCCGGTCGCTGGTTCACGCCGCGGGGTGCGCTCCCCTGGCACAGCGTGGTCCTGGAGTTGGTGTGGGACCTCGGCCTCAATATCGTGAAGAACGATGACCACATCGTGAGCGATTGGGATGTGGAGGCCGTGGGGCGTGTCCAGGCCGACGTTCGCGTGCGATTCTAGCGAGCACCTACCAATACAGTACAAAGCGTCCGTGTGCGCCATCGAATCTCGATGAACCGCCGCCTGCATCGAGATCGAAGGCCCCGCCGATCACCAGCAGCGCCCGAGCGTCGAAACTCCATCCCAGGTCGAGACGAAGTCGCGAGTTGTCCGCGTCGAAGGCGCCGGGCAGCCGGTCCGCGCTCAGGATGTCGCGCGCCACGAAGTCGAGGGCGAGATCGGAGCGAAAGCCGCTCTGTGCCCGGTACGTGACGTTGAAGCGCCCCGCCCAGGTCCGGTCTTCGTGGTGTAGGCGGACAAACCATGCCTCGGCAACCAGAGAATTTCGGTCCTCGGTTCGCCAGACGCTCGTCAACCACGCCTCGGCCGTGAAGCGGTCCCCCAGCGGGTGAATCCCATAGACGCCTAGCTGCCAGGTCTTCTCGGTCAGGTCTAAGAGAGACTCGTCCTCGTCCGGTCCACCCGGCCAGAGCGGCGAGCGGTCGAGCCGCGCCCGTACCCAGGTGGCGAAGCCACCGAACGCGGCGCGCGCCGACGGCGCCCACTCCAGCAGGCCGCCGGCGTAGGCGTAGCGCTCGTCCTGACTGAAGCCTTCGCCGGGGTTCGACTGTGACTCGGCCACGACGGACGTCGGCGTGAGAACCAATCCGTGCGCTTCGATGCGGAAGCGACTCCCCAGATCGAGGTCCAGACCCAGCCGGGCGGTGAAGGGGAGTGAGGTGTAATCCAGCGTCGTGTCCGCGACGGAAGGATCGACCTCGAGGCTCTGGTAGATGAAGTTGGAGAAAACGTCGAGCGCTGCGATAGCGACGATGACCTCGCCGCGCCCGGGCCTCCAGGTGAAGCCGAGCTCCAGATCGGTCTCTGGTTTCTCGGCCTTCAACGTGCCGGTCAGGAATGTCCTCGCCCTTCCCTCGCACAGGTCCTTGCGGAACTCGAGGCGAATAAGGTTACGCTTCGCCTGCAGAGTCTCATCGTGTGTGAAGCGAACGTTCGTCGCCCACGAACCTCCCAGCGGCAGCGTCGCGGTGAAGTCTCCGTTCTGAACGAGGCGCAGGTGGTTTATGCTGCCGGCCCAGAACCGCACGCCGTTATCGCGCCGGTACCATTCGTAGGACTCGCCGAGCGAGAAGCCGGATGAGATGAGATCGAGTGGATACTCGGGGTCCATCTGGTCGTTGAACCGCTGCAGGATTCCCCGATCGCTCGTGCGCCCGTAGAAGCTGCCTCCGCGGTCGAAGATCGCCAGGCGGGATCGCTCCTCCCAGCCCCGCAGCGTAGCGTGCGCCGACTGGAAAAAGTGGGATCGCGAGGGTTGCGATCAGACCTATGCGTGCCATTTGCGCACCGTCTACGGCTCGGGCTAACATTGTGCGGCCCGCCTCGAGCGGCTCGATCAGGGACCCTGATTCCAGAAGAGCGTGAGTTGACTGCTATCGCAAGGCACCGCCGCCTCGTCCTCGGCGCTTACATCATCGTACTACTCGGCGTCACGCTCGCGCCGCTGCCCAGCACCAAAGAAATCATCGAGGTCCTTCCTTATCTTGACCGATTCGTGCGGGTCCTCGACAAGATCGTTCACGCCGTGCTCTTCGGCGGCTTGGCCCTTCTCGTTATCTGGAATCTCGGATGGAGCGATCGGCGCGGAGTGGTGCTGCGGGCCATCTGGCTGGCGCTGGCGGGCGCGGCTCTGGTCGAAGTGCTTCAAAGCCCGCTCCCCTATCGCCACGGCGATTTCCTGGACTTCGCTGCCGGAGGTGCAGGCGCCGTGGCTGTTGCAGTCGTCGTCGCCGTGCTGCTGCGCAAACGGTCCCGGCAGGCACCGCCGC
The DNA here is from genome assembly GCA_039589355.1 of Gemmatimonadota bacterium. Lineage (GTDB taxonomy): Bacteria > Gemmatimonadota > Gemmatimonadetes > Palauibacterales > KS3-K002. The sequence continues at coordinate 3,177 of JBDHHM010000081.1, forward strand.
GGGACGCGTAGCCGACTGTCGCAGCGTTCTGAGCTTTGCCGCCGCGTTCCCTTACGAGCGCGGTTTATCCTTCGACTCGGCCGTCTTGCGACCCCGCCAGCCCCGCTTCATGTCCGAGGGCTTTGCGCTCTCGGTTACCTGACCCATGAGCTCGGAGATTTCCTTCTCGATCTCGTGGATCCGCAGCTGCCCCACCGCCAGGTTGACGCCGCCGCTGCTCACCCCCTGACAGACCGTGTGGAACTCGCGGATCTTCTTCAGCAGGACGTTCACCCAGTGGCGGAAGAGGTGGTCCTGGCGACGGTCGTCGAGGCCTGATGGCGGCCCTTCGGCGACGGTCTCTCTTCCGGCCGTGAGGGCGCTGCGTGCCAGCAGCAGCGCGATAACGAGTCCGATAACCACGCGTACCAGGGTGTCGTCGACCAGAGCGAGTACAACCCCCAGGGCCACGACTTCCAGCACGATCAACGGGCCGCGCAGATTATCATCCATTGACTCTCTCACTTCATAAAGGGCGGGACGAAGAGCCTCGACATCTCGCTTTGTGGCTTTAGTTCCGGGCAATAAAATATAGCCTGCCGCCCAGCGGGGGGCCACCGGCCCGGTGCGAGGCGCGAGCCCATCCGTGGAGCCAAGGTGACAGGGGGGAGCGAGCCATTCGGTCAGCCTGACCGGTTCGAGGGCCGGGCCGAGCCGCGATGCCTTGGAACGACAAGGGCTTAGGAGGGTGGGCTGTGGCACCGAACCTGCAATGGTGCAGGTTGTGGGAACACCTCAGTCCCTGTGTCCTGAGCCTCCTGCGGGCGTGGGTGGAGTAAAACCGTGAATCTGGGGATCGAATTAGAGCGTGAGGTATCGCCCGCCATTTACCTCTGGGACCGCAAGTCGGAGTTTCCTTCCTTTGCAGAAGGCGACGCGGTACAGGCAGCGATCGAGACGGGAGTGGCCCTCGAGCAGCTGGAGTTCGGCCGAGCCCGTCGTTGCTGGCGCGGTGTCGTGCGGGCGGCTCAGGAAGCTGGCCGAGCGGCGCGAAGCCAGGGCCTGACATCTCGGCGCCTGATCGCGGATATAGACCGGGTTCGTCAAGCGATGGAGGACGTTCTGTTCGACGGGCGTCTCCCTCCGGATCTGGCGGCCACCGGCGCTCGCTGCATGGCCAAGATGTGTGCCCGGGTACTCGATCACGCGCTTCGCACATACTGGCAGAGGGAACTCACCGCCGAACCCGCCTGAGGTGCCGGGTCCCGCCCACATCACACCGTACTACTTGCCCCCTGCCACAGGGCTGGCATCTTTCACAATACGGGACGCGCATCATCGGATGACCTGGAGGTCTCGATGCAGGGAAACGCTCTCAGGGCTTTGCGGGCGGCTGGGTTACTCGTCCTTGGGTTCGGCCTGATGGCCGGATGTGGGAAGAAGGTTCGGCGAATCGATCCCGAGACGACCACCGACCTGAGCGGGTTCTGGAATGATACGGATTCGCGGCTTGTCGCTGATGACATGATCAATGACGCCCTGACTCACCCGTGGATCCAACAGCACGCGATCGACTATGACGCGAAGCCGGTGGTCATCGTGGGAACGGTGCGCAACCGGAGTATGGAGCACATAGCCACGGGCACGTTCGTCCGCGACCTGGAGCGGGCGTTCGTAAACTCGGGGCAGGTGCGAGTCGTCGCCAATCCGTGGGAACGTGAAGAGCTCCGTGACGAGCGTCAGGAGCAACAGGATTGGGCGCGTGAGGAGACGCGGGCGCGGTTACGTGCCGAAACGGGCGCCGACTATATGCTGAATGGGGACATCGATGTGATCGTTGACAAAGAGGGCGGCCGCGAGGTGAAGTTCTACCAGGTGGACCTCTTCCTCACGCACATCGAGACCAACGAGCGCGCCTGGGTCGGCCAGACGAAGATCAAGAAAGAGATCTCGCGCAGCGGCCTCGGCTTCTAGCCATGCGCTGCACGTCGGCCCTGTTAATCGGGGGCCTGTTCGTGCTGGCGGGGTGTGCGGGCCACGCCGGCACCATGCACGATGTACGATCGGCTCTGCTGCGAGACGATCTGGAAGAGGCGCGGGCGATCCTCGCCGACGCGGGGCGGGGAACCGATGATCTCCTGTTCGCCCTCGAAGACGGTCTGCTCCTCCATGTCGCGGGTGACCCCGAGCTCAGCAACTCACGCTTCGAGTTCGCCGAACGGCGAGTCGACGAGCTGTATACAAAGAGCATCACGCGGGCCGTCCTCTCGCTTGTTACCTCCGACCTGATCCTGAAGTTCGAGCCGCGCGGTATAGAGAATTTCTTGGTGAACTACTACCGAGGGCTCAACTACCTGCAGCTCGACGAGTCGCAGGAGGCCTTGGTCGAGTGGCGCAAGCTGGCGTCGAAGCTGCAGTTCAGTCGAGTGCAGGGCGACGCGCCCTATCTCGATCCGCCTTTCTTCAACTATCTGGCCGGGCTCGGGCTCGAGCTCGACGATCCGAACGACGCGTACATCTCACTCCGCCTTGCCGAAGCCGGTTACCGTGAACAGGGTGGCAGACCGCCCGACGACCTGATCGATGACCTGATGCGGCTGGCCGCCAACCTCGGATTCGGCGATCACCTCGAGCTCTACCGCAACCGCTACGGTGATCGGCTGGGCGGTGCCGACGGGGAGGGTGACTCCGATTGGGGCGAAGTGGTCGTGCTGCTCGAGGACGGTCTCGTGGCGCCGCTAGCCGAGGTGAACGCGTACGTACCGATCATCGAAGAGCGGACGGTGGCCGCGCTTGGTGATAACAGGGATCTGCAACTCGGGCTGGCCGAGATGTTGGCTCACGAGTACTGGGAAGGCGACTACGACGGCGTCACGGAGCGTCACGCCAAGAGGAAAGAGGTAGGGTACGTTCTGCCACTTTCCTTCCCCGTCTACGGTCGAGGTGAAGCGGCCTTCCAGCGGCTGATAGCGGTGATCGCGGCGGACACGGCTGAAGCCGAGCCGCTGCTTCGAGTGAGTGACCTGCAGCAAGCGGTATTCGAGGATCGGCTGTTGGGTATTTACGCGAAGACGATCGCGAGAGCGATAGTCAAGTACGCAGCGGCGGCGAAGCTGAGGGAAGAGGCGGAAGAGGAGAGCGGGGAAGCGGCCGGCGAGGTTGTGGGGTTTCTGGCGAACGTTGTGAACGTGGCGACGGAGCGAGCCGATACACGGGCCTGGCTCGGGCTGCCGCACAGGATCTGGGTCTCCAGGCTGAAGGTGCCGACCGGTCACCACGAGCTACGCATAATCATCGACGGCCGTGAGGAGATTTCGCTCGGCCCTCTGGACGTGAACGCGGGAGAGCGCATCTTTCTGAGCTATCGCGTCTTCTAAGCTTGCCGAGAAAACGGTGATCGCTCGATTCTCACGTCTCGTCGTCAAGGCCGCCGTGTGGGCCCTCGACCACTTCTACGAGGTCGGCCAGCTGGGCCGCAGTATCCCGGTGGGCCCAATATTGGTCATCGCCAACCACCCGAATAGCGTCATGGACGGGCTGGTCGTGCTGAAGATCGCCGGCAGGCCGGTCCGGCCGCTCGCCCGGGCCCCGTTGTTCGAGCAGCCGCTGCTGGGTCACATACTGCGGGGTATGGCGGCCTTGCCCGTCTACCGACCGCAGGATTTCCCCGGTGAGACGTGGAAGAACGACGAGACCTTCGAGGCGGCTGTGCGGGCTCTGCACCGTCACGAGGCGGTGCTCATCTTCCCTGAAGGGCTCAGCCACTCGGAGGCGCGGCTCGCGCGCATGAAGACAGGGGCGGCCCGACTCGCCTTCGAGGCCGAGGAGGCGGCGGCCTGGAAGCTGGGTCTGCGAATCGTTCCGGTCGGACTCACCTACCACCGCAAGCACGCCGTCCGTGGTCGCGTGGCGGCCGCCGTAGGCCGGCCTTTCGAGGTCGCCGGCTGGCGTGAGATGCGGCAGCGCGATGAGTGGGGTGCCGTCGAGTCGCTGACCGCTGAGATGCGCGAGGCGCTCGAGCAGGTCACCTTGAACCTGCCAACCCAGGAGGATCGAATCCTCATCGAAACCGCCGACGCGCTCTACGCTGCCGAGAAGCAATTGGTAAATCCACGGAGCCCTCAACCGTTGGCGCCGCGGCTGCCCCGGCTGCAGCAGTTCGCCCAGGCCCTGGCCTGGTTGCACGTGGTCGACCCGGAGTACTACGAGCACCTTACCTACTCGGTGCGTGCCTATCGCCAAAAGCTTGCCGCGCTGGGCGTCGGTGAAGGCGAGTTGCCCCAGCGCTTCACCGCATGGAGCGTGATCCGCTACACCCTCGCACATTTCATAGTGCTTCTCGTCGGCCTCCCGCTGGCCGCGCTCGGCACCGTCGCTTGGTATCTGCCTTTCAAGTCGCCGCGGGTGACCCTCGGCCTCTACCGGCCCCCCTATGAAGCCGTAGCGTCGATGAAGCTAGCCACCGCCCTCATCGCATTCCCCGCCACCTACGCGCTGTGGCTGGCCGCCGCCTGGTTGGCCGGCGGCCTCCCAGGACTACTCGCCACCGCCGTCGTGCTACCCGTCGCCGGGATCGTCGCCCTCGCCTGGCGTGACCGCTGGGGGAGGGTTCGCGAGGACGCTCGTATCTTCTGGAGGGCCATCCGCAAGAAAGAGCTGCGCCACCAACTCGTAGTACGGCGCCGGGCTCTGGTGGAGGAATTCGACGCCGTGGCCAGTCGTTGGCAGGCGGAACGGCGAGACCGGCAGCGCGAGCCCGTCTGACGCACGCGCAGCGAATCCCCCAAACGCTCTGAGACCAACGACTTCGGGACCGGCCTCCTTCGGTCAGAATTACCGGCAATCCCACCGCCGCCGGCCTTTCTGCCCGAACCGAGCCCGCTGTGGTTCAGGCCACAGAACCATGTAACATAGTATGGTACTTATAGTTACACTGTCCGCGCCCCGGCCCTGAGGCTGGCAGAGTTCGTGCCCTGCTGCCGTTCGACGGTGACGTTTGCCGAGTGGAGACCAGGGAGGAAGAGGTTAGCACGGATCATGTGGAGCAGGCATAATGTAGTATGGTTGAGGCGGCGATGGGCGAGTGATGGTGACGACCCCGGTCGCGCGGCGCGGACCAGCGCATCAGAGAATGGCGTGGAGCCGGGGAAGAAGCGCAAAATGCTCGCCGAACCGGTCAGGCGGGAGTTCCTGGCCCAGGCCGTGGTCATCGACTGCCCTCACGCCGGCTGTGACGGTATGTTGCTGACGAGTGCCCGGGAGATCGAACGACCCGGCGGCAGCGGTGCGCGGCTGGTGTTCCGTTGCACGCGGCACCCCGAATCTCACGACATCACGGTCACGATGGATCCGTATACTGCGGAAGAAATCGAGCGGCTCAAGGCGGCGCTTTACCGTGGTGAGTCTCTTGCGTGTGTGCGTTGCGGCACGCTTCTGGAATTGGGGTCGGCGTCATCGCTGGATGGATGGGCGAAGTCGCTCGACAGCTCGGCGGCGTTCCATTGCGCGTGGTGTGGTGTGAGGTGGGACGCGCCGGCCGAGTTGAGCAAGCGTGCCGGTTAGTGTGAGACACCGTTCTGATCTGTGAGCTCAAGAAGGAGCCCAGCATCATGAAAGTTGAGAAGGCGGCGGCGCAGGATCTTCGCGGAATAGCGGCGAACACGGTTAGGGACCTCGCCCTCGGTCTGCGACTCGCACTGCTGCGCATGGAAAGCTTCGAGCCGGGCCAGGGTAAGGACGCCGCCCGCGAGCTGGCGGAGCAGCTGTCGGCATCCGCGCGACGGGCGGTGGAGCTCTATTACCTCGAGTCGCTGACTCAGGCAGTTGCGATGAGTGAAGGTCCGCTGCAGGTGCGGAGGAAGAGCGAGCTGGAGTTCGAAGAGCCGGACGAGTCGATGGAGATCCAGCGGCTCAAGAGCGACGTCACAGGCTGCTACAACAGATTGGGATTCACGTTGTTGTTGGAGTGTGAGCTGGAGCGGGCGCGGCGCCGCAATGTCCCGCTCTCCCTGGCAATATTCAAGCTCGACCCACCGAGCGAGGAGCTTGTTCGCGAGGTGGCGAAGCAAGGCCGCGAGTGCTGCAGGCTGCTCGACGTACTCGGCATCTTCGATAACCTCGCGGTCGGAATGCTGCTGCCCGACACCGGACCCGAGGGGACACAGGTCGCGGCCCAGCGCGTGCTTTCCTCGTATCTATCCGCGCGTGAGCTCGACGGCGACTCGGGCTCGGAGCGTCTTCTCGTCGGTGTGGCCAGCCATCCCGATGACGGTGAGAGCTATAAGGAGTTGCTCGCGAAGGCGGACGAGAGGGCGGGCGGAACCTCGTTGCTGGAGGAGGTGCTCGAGGTGGGCTGAGCCTTCGCTGATCTGATAGCGCTCTGTGCAAGGGGCGGTGGGCCGAGAGGGCGCACCGCCT
>JBDHHM010000082.1:0-7856 GCA_039589355.1 Gemmatimonadota bacterium
GGCGGTGCTGGAGCGGCGCGACGGACCGCCCTCGGTCACTGCGATCATGCGTGACATCTCGGACCGGGTGCGGATGGAGAGGCTCAGGCAGCGAACCGAGCGACTGGAAGCGGTGGCGGAGCTTTCGGCTTCGCTCGCCCACGAGATCAAGAATCCCCTCGCTTCGATCAGCAGTTCGGTTCAACAGCTGGGGCTGGGCGAGGACGCAGACGCAGACGATCGCCTGTTGTCGCAGCTGATTCTCAAAGAGTCCGATCGGCTCTCCCGCTTGCTGAGCGATTTCATCGACTTCGCCCGCGTACACATCGAGAAGACAAGGCAGCTTGACCTGCGCCAGATAGTGAGTCACGCGTTGCAGGTGGTCCAACAACATCCGGCCTACGGCGACAAGGTCGAGATCCGGGTATCGCTCGAGGAGAATCCGGTTCTCTTCGAAGGGGATGAGGACTTGATGCACCGTGTGGTGACCAACCTCGTGCTCAACGCGCTGCAGGCGGCACCGACCGATGGCAAGACGGTGGTCGAGGTCGAAGTCCGTAATGCGGAAGGCGATTCGGCGCCGCCTGGTATCGATATCTCGCAGCCGGTCATCCTGCAGGTTACCGACAATGGCCCCGGTATCGAGGAGGGCGATCTCAAGCGGATCTTCGACCCGTTCTTCACAAAGCGGCCCGGAGGAAGCGGTCTCGGATTGGCTATCGTCCATCGGGCGGTGCGCGAGCACCGGGGCACCGTCCTCGTCGCTTCGAGTCCTGAAACGGGCACCCGGTTCACCGTCTGCCTACCTCGAAAGACTACCCCCGCCCCAACTGAAGTTGCAGGGGAGAAGAGGTCGTGACGAACAATAGGCCCAAAATCCTCATCGTCGATGACGAGGAGAGTCTAGTAGAGACGCTACAGGTCCTCCTGAAACGTGAAGGCTTTGACACAATCGCGGCCCTCTCCGGTTCGGAGGCCATCGAGAAACTAAGTGAGAGCCCGGACGTCGTGCTGACCGACATTCGCATGCCGAAGGTCAGTGGGATCGATGTGTTGGCCGAGGTACGTTCGCAGCGGCCCGACGTGCCCGTCGTGCTTATGACGGCCCAGGCGTCACTGCAGTCGGCGATCCAAGCGGTCAATCAGGGTGCCTTCTACTATGTTCAAAAGCCGTTCACTAACGAAGAGCTGATCGCCATCCTTCGCAAGGCGTTGGATTTCGCGCGCGTGAAGGTCGAGAATCGCTCGCTCAAGCGTGAGATCCGCAAGCGCGATGCCCGCGCCGCATCAAAACCGATCGGTAAGTGCCGAAATTTCCTCGAGGCCCTGCAGGTCGCCGAGACGGTCGCGCCCACCGAGTCGACGGTCCTCGTTCAGGGTGAGAGCGGTACGGGCAAGGAAGTGCTGGCCCGCTACATACACGAGCTGTCCAGCCGCGCCGAGAGCTCGTTCCTCAGCATCAATTGCGGAGCGCTGCCCGAGGGCCTGCTCGAATCAGAGCTGTTCGGTCACGTGAAGGGGAGTTTCACCGGTGCAGTGCGGGACAAGGAAGGTCTCTTCTTCGCAGCGAACAGCGGAACGCTGTTCCTGGATGAAGTAGGCGAGATGGTAGCGGCGACGCAGGTGAGACTGCTCCATGTGCTCCAGCAGCACGAGGTGATTCCTGTGGGAGCGACGGAGCCGATCAAGGTCGACGTTCGCATTGTCGCTGCGACCAACGCCGATCTCGATGAACAGATCCGCCATGGCCACTTCCGCACCGACCTCTTCTACCGGCTGAACGTGATCGCCATTCACCTGCCGCCGCTGCGCGAGCGGCGTGACGACATCCCGCTGCTGGCGGAGAACTTCCTCCGGCGGTTCGCAGGGCAGCGTGAAGCCGAGCCGAAGCGCCTGGCCGATGATGCCCTGGAGACTCTGATGGAGTACGATTGGCCGGGTAACGTGCGCGAGCTGGAGAACGCCCTCGAGCGTGCCGTCGCGATGACCCCGGGTGACACCATCAACAGGGAGGTCCTGCCGGAGCGGGTCCTCGAGCGGCAGCCGATGCCGCTGGTCAGCGGGCAGGTGCCTGCGAACCCGCCGCTCGAGGTCATCGAGCGGGCGTACATCGAGTGGGTGTTGAGAGCTGAAGGCGGCAATAAGACGCGGGCCGCCGAGATCCTCGGCATCGATCCCTCGACTCTCTATCGGAAGCTGGCCCGCTTTGAAGCCGGCGAGTGATCGACGTGTTGCGGTGCGCCTGGCCGGCGCGGTCGCCGCAGCACTCGTAGTCCGCTGCCTCTTCTTCTGGCTCCGTGGCGAGTACCTCGACTGGGACGAGGCGATGTACCTGCTCATCGCCCGGAGCTTCCTCGAGGGTGGCGGCCCACACCTCAACGGGCTACCCCATACTGCCCTCGGACCCTTCGTGCCCCTGGCGAGCGCCGCGATGGTGCGGCTCTCGGGACTCGAGCTACTCGTCGCCCAGCGGGCCATCTCCGCTCTAGCCGGCGCGTTCCTGATCGTCCCGGTCTGGTACCTCCTGCGGGGTAACGCCGGCGATCGAGTCGCCTGGACGGCTGTACCCCTGCTGGTCGCCTGGCCGGCGTTGATCGATGTCGCCCCGAAGCTTGGTCCCATGTGGCTGCACATGTACGCGGGGACCGAGCCGACGTACCTCTTCTTCCTGTTCGCCGCACTGGCGTGTGGGGAGTGGGCCCTCAAGCGGCGCGGGTGGTCGGCGCTCGTCCTCGCCTGGGTGGCGGGAAGCTTGATGGCCTGCGCCTACCTGACGCGGGCCGAGGCGGTTGCCTTCGCCGGACTGTACGTGGTCGCCCGAGGGATACAGTGGGTGCGTGCCCGCGGCGATGTGCGGGGGCTGACCGTACCCTCCCTGGCCGCCCTCGCCTTCCTGGTCACTGCGGGCCCGCACGTTTACTACCTGCGTCAGGTGGGCGGGGAATGGATGCTCAGCGGCCAGCCGGCGACGATGAAGCCCATGGCAGAGACGCTTCAGGATGTGTTCAGAGATGACGTATACCTGGCGAATTTCGTGCGGGCTTGGTACAGGCTGGATACAGGCCACCGGTTTTTCCAGAACCCGTACTGGGGCACGCCGGAGGGTGTGTCGCGGGAGATGCAGAAGAGCCAGTTCGTGCAGCTGGCCGCGGCCGAGACGCCGGTGGAGCGCGAGTGGTGGGGCCGTGTCGGGAACCGGTTGCTCAACTATGCGTACGCGCTCTGGACGTTATGCGGGCTTCTATTCCTACCGTTCGTCGTGGTTGGGATCGTCGCGGCCCGGAAGCGCGAGCTTCCGACGTTCGCGCTGGCGGGATTCGGCGCCAGCCTTGTGGTCAGCCTGTACCTCGCCGCCCTGCCGCGTTTCTTCCTCTACCTGGTGCCGGCTCTGGCGCTATGGGCGGCGTGCGGCATTCTCGCCGTCGCCGATCGCCTGCCTCGTTTCAAGGAACTGACGACTCGCTTCCTGGTCGGTGCTCTGGTCCTCGCCTCGCTGGTCGTCGTTGGGCGTCGGTCGATGGGAGAGCTGGCCCAGAGCCTCTCTCTGGTGGCGGACGAGGATCGCTGGGCCGGGGAGGCGCTGTCCGCGGCCCTGCCCGATGCCGAGCGAGTCATCCATTGGCACCCGCGTTTCGCCTACTGGGCCGGTTGGGCGTGGCGTACGATGCCGTATGCCACCCTCGATGACATAGCCCACTACGCTGTGACTCAGGACGCGAAGCATGTATTGCTCGCTCGTGGTGGGTTCTCGCCTTTGAGCGCTGAAGTCTCGCACATACTCGTCATCCTGGACGACGCGCTTCTCGATGCGTTGCGGGCAGGACGTTCCGCTGCGGACGGCCGGCACTCGCATCCGCAAATGCTGTTGAGCGAGGTCAGCCCCGTAGCCGGATACGCGACCGGGGTACTAGGCCTGGACCATAGGCGGACCGAGTGAACGGGAATCGTTGTGCCTGCCCAGATGCTGCGACGATGGGAGAGGTGAATGGCCGAGGTACTCGAGTCGACTGAACCGGTTCGCGGCGCGCCGGACAGGGATACGGTCGTGCGGTTGGCCCTGGCGGTGATCGCCGCCTTTGCATTGCGCGCTGTGCTCCTCTGGCTTCGTGGCGACTTTCTCGACTACGACGAGGCGATGTACCTGCTGCTGGCGCGCAATCTCGCCGAGGGCGCCGGCTTCTCGCTCAATGGCATGCCGCATAGCGCGTTGGGGCCGTTCGTACCGGCGGCCACGGCAACGCTTGCGGGCCTCTTCCGCCTCGATCTGCTGCCAGCCCAGCGACTGCTGGCGGCGCTTTCGGGGGCGCTGGTTCTCGTTCCCGTCTGGTACCTCCTGCGCGCGCACGGGCATGAGCGGGTCGCCTGGATCACCGTGGCCCTCCTCTCGGTGTGGCCGGCGCTCATCGATGTCGCGCCGAGGTACGATTCGATGTGGCTCGACAAGTACGCGGGGACCGAACCCACCTTTCTGCTGTTCCTCTTCGCCTCCCTCGCGATTGGCGAAGCCGCCCTGAGGCGACGCGGTTGGCCGGCGCTCGCCCTGGCGGCATTGGCAGGGGCAACGCTCGCCGCCGCTTACATGACTCGTGCCGAGACGGTCGTTTTCGGGGGACTGTACGCCGGGATACGGGCGGTCCAGCTGCTTCGCCAGCCTGGGTCTCGGCGGAGCCTTGTCGCCGCCGCGGCCGCCGCACTGGGATTCCTGGTCGTCGCCGCACCGCAGTTCCTGCAGCTGCATCGGGCGACCGGCGCCTGGACCATCAGCGGACAGCCGGCGGTCATGGGGCCGGCGGCTGCGACGCTGCAGGAGCTCTTCCGCGACAGACAGTACCGGCTGCAATTCGGTCACACTTGGTATCGCTTGGACGCTGGGCACACCTACCTGACCAACCCCTATTGGGGGACGCCGGAGGGCGTATCGCGGGAGGTGCAGAAGACGCAATACGCTGCTGTCGCCGCAGCCGAGGCTCCTGTCAGCAGGCCGTTTCTTGCACGCGTATGGAACCGGCTAGTCAACTACGCCTACATGCTCTGGACCGTGTGTGGCGTGATCTTCCTGCCGTTCGCGTTGATCGGGGTCGCAACTGCCCGGCGGCGCGGACTCCCGACCTTCGCGCTGGCAGGCTTGGGTGCAAGCCTTGTTACGAGCGTCTACCTGGCGGTGCTACCTCGCTTCTTCCTGTACTTGGTGCCGGCCTTCGCGCTCTGGGCTGCCTACGGGATAGTCACGATCACCGGCTACCTGGGGCGATTCCGCAGATTCCCTACCGGGATCGTCGTTGCCGCTCTCGTCGCCGTATCTCTTCTGAACGTGGGGAGTGTCGCTGCCGGCGGAGCGGCCCGAGTCCTGGCGTCGGTAGGGGGAGAGGATCGAGCAGTTGCGGAGGAGCTGGGCGATGCTCTCCTGGCGGGCGAACCGGTAATGCACTGGCACCCCAAGTTCGCTTACTGGGGCGGATGGGATTGGCGAACGATGCCGCTGGCGGAACTGGACCACATCGCGCACTACACGACCGCGATCGATCTGAAATACATCCTGCTGGCGCGAGGAGGATACACGCCGGTCCAAGCAGAAGTGCCGTACTTACTGATCTCCGTGGACCCGGAGCTGGCTCGAGCTATGCGCTCGGGGAGCGAAGCTTACAGCGGCTCGCATGTCCATCCGTCGATGGTGCTCAGACCGGCAGGGGCCATCGCTGGCCAGCCGGCGGCATCACTGGTACTTGGTGACGGACAGGTCGAATGAATCCGGGGCGCGGGCGCGGCTGGGGAACGGTCTGCATCGCCACGCTAGCGGTGGCGTTGTTTCTCGTCACCTTCCTGCCGTGGTCGACCTGGCTCGGGTTCACCGCCGCCGAGGAAGTTCTGGGTTACAGTCACACGTTCCGCGCATGGTTGCTCTGGACGGTGGCGATACTGGCGGTGGCGCTCGCGCTCGATTTCGCTTGGCGCGACGGCCTCGAGCGACACCTCGTGCGCTGGCGGGAGAAGCTCCTCGGGTTACCCGGTCACGGTTACGCACTTGCCTGCGCCGCCGCCTTGCTGGCAGCCGCTGCTCTGCTGTCGAGCGTGCTCTTTGCGCGCAACCCACACAACGTCGACAGCATCGCCCAGCTCTTTCAGGCCCGCATCTTTCTCGGTGGCAGCCTCACGGCGCCGGCGCCCGAGTACCCGGAGTTCTTCGGCGCAACTCACCTGTTGATCCAGGAAGGGCGGTGGTTTTCGCAGTATCCGCCCGGGCACCCGGTGCTTCTCGGCCTCGGCTTACTCGCCGGGCTGCCGTGGCTCGTAAATCCTCTCTTCGCCGCCGCTACCTTAGTGCTCGTCTTCGCTGCCGCGCGCCGCCTGCTCGGCGAGGGTGGTGCCAGGCTGGCGGCCGCGCTCTACCTGGTCTCGCCGTTCGCACTGTTCATGAGCGCCAGCTACATGAACCACGTGACCAGCGGCTTCTTCCTCGCTCTCGCCCTTTACACGGCGGTTCGGACGGAGGGCGACGCGCGGGGGAGAGTCTGGCTGCTCGCGACGGGCGCGGCGCTCGCGCTGGCCGCCACAATCCGCCCGCTCGAGGCGGCGGCCTGGGCCGCCGTCCTGGGTGTCTGGATCTTGCTTCGTAGGGGTTGGAGATCGGCAGCCGTCGTCGGGGCGGCGTGTTTGGTCGGACTGGCTCCGCTTCTGCTATACAACAGCTTGACGACCGGGCACCCCCTGCGTTTCGGGTACAGCCTGCTCTGGGGTGCCGGTCACGGTCTCGGCTTTCACACGGATCCGTGGGGCGAGCCGTTCACACCCATCGTATCGTTCGCGAACACGGCGCTGGACTTTCAGCGGCTCAATGTGCTGCTCTACCTTTGGCCGTTCCCGTCGTTGATCTTCGTGTTCGTGGCACTCGTGTACGCTGTCAGGGCCGACAGGTCGCGTGGAGCCATCGCCCTGCTCGGTGCTCTCCTGTTCGCAGCGCCGCTCGCGTACTTCTTCTACTGGCACCGTGACAACTACCTCGGTCCGCGCTTCGTGTTCGCTTCGCTCGTGCCTGCCGTGACGGCATACTCGCCCTCGACCGGCGGTTGGGCCGCTGGCGCGGCGCCCTGTGGTTGGCCCTTCTGAGCGGGGCCCTGGTCGGCCTCAGCATGAACTTCCCACAGAGCGCGGGGCTCTTCGCCGGGCGCATGCTCGAGCGGAAACTGCATCCCGAGATCGAGGCGGAGCGTGCCGGGATCGGTGATGCTCTGGTCTTCGTGAAGGTCGGTTGGGGCAGTCGTCTGATACCGCGGCTTTGGGCCTGGGGGATACCTGCCTCCGAGACCGAGCGAACGTACCGCGCCGTGGACGGCTGCCGTTTGCAGGCTGTCCTGGACCGGGCGGACTCGCTGGTGGCGGCCGGCGCCGACTCAACTTCGGCGCGCCAGGTCCTCACTTCGCAGCTGCAGACCTGGCGCGACATGAACCTGGCCGTTGCCCGAGACGTGCTCCCGGACCAGTCGGTTCGCGTCGATACGAGCATGGCGCTGCCCGAGCGCTGCTACCGCGAGGTCCTGCAGGACGAAGCGGGTTTCACCGTCTACGGAACACTGATCTGGCGCAACGATCCGTGGTTGACGAAGGGGATAGTGTACGCGCGTGACTTCGGCCCGGAACGAAACAGCCGACTCGAGGCGCGGTATCCGGGGCGTCGATCCTACCTCTATGCTCCGCTGAGCGGGGAGCCCGGCGCACAGACGGTGCTGAGTCCGCTGGCCGGACCCAGCTGGCCAGGCGATCGGAGCTGGAGAGTGCATCTCCTGCTGGCCGTGCTGATCGGGGTCGTCGTTGCCGTGGTGGGCGTTTGGGCGCAGAACGAATCGCTGGTCGGCGTCAACTACGACGACGGGATCTACGCA
>JBDHHM010000083.1:0-6960 GCA_039589355.1 Gemmatimonadota bacterium
GGGTCTTTCGCGTAATCGTTCGTCGGAGACATCGGAGACAAGTTCGGAAAGCGCGCTGAAGAGACGGAGGAGCGCTGCCCTCACGATCTCCTTGCTCGCTATGTGCGGCGGCGCGGTCGGGTAGTGACGGTAGGGATCATCCGATTCATCTACCGTTCGGGCCAACTCGAGTGCACGGCGAACGAAACCGTCCGACTCGAGGAGGTAGAGGCCTGCCATCTCGCGGTTCACGCCGGCGTTCTTCATGACGACTGCCAGCTTGAGCGAGCCGCCCGCATCCTCTACGCACGGTAACGCCTCTTCCCGAGAGCAGCCCGTGGCTGCCATCATGATGCGCACACTGCGGTCGATCAGCTTATCGCTCCAGGCCTGCAGGTCGACCATTAGGTTGCCGTAGACCTTGCCCAGCCGGATCATCGCGCCGGTCGTCAGAGTGTTGAGCACCAGCTTCGTCGCCGTCCCCGCCTTCATGCGCGTCGAGCCGGCAATCACCTCCGGGCCGACCAGCGGCACGATGCACACATCGACCAGTCCCCGCATCTCATCGCCGGGCTCGGTACAGCAGAGGAATCCGGTCCGCGCGCCACGCTTCGCCGCTCGGGCGAGCGCCGCCCGCACGTAAGGCGTCGTACTCGACGTGGCGACGCCGAAGACGAAGTCGTCGGGGCCGACGTTCGCCTCGTCCACAGCGGCGACCCCATCCTCCGTTCGATCCTCAGCGCCTTCCTGACTGCGGGTAAGCGCCGCGTCGCCTCCGGCGATGATACCCTGCACCATCTCCGGGTCGGTGCCGAAGGTCGGCGGACACTCGGTCGCATCGAGCACGCCCAGACGACCGCTCGTCCCCGCGCCTATATAGACGAGCCGGCCACCCCGCTCGAAGCATTCCACAGCGATCTCGATCGCCTCCGCTATATGCTCACGCTCCGCACGCACCGCGCCGGGCACGGAAGCGTCCTCATCGTTGATGAGATCGACGATTCCCATCGCGTCCGCGAGGTCGATGTCCCGCGTTCTCGGGTTCCTATGCTCTGTGAGCCTGGAGTCGAACAGATCGTCTGCCATGGTGCACCGTTGCCGAAGTATGCCGAGAAACCTAACCTTCGCAGGTTCGCTCAAAAAGACAACAAGGGAGGAGAATGGAGCTGCTCTCCAGAGCCGACGCCCTCGCCCCCGAGCTCATCGAGATCCGGCGCGACATTCACGCCCACCCCGAGCTCTCGTTCAAGGAGACCCGCACCGCCGCACTCGTCGCCGACCGGCTGAAAAGCCTGGGTTACCAGGTGCGGACCGAAGTCGGCGTAACCGGCTGCGTCGGCGAGCTCGGCAGCGGGGGTTGCACCGTGGCGCTGCGCGCCGACATGGACGCTCTGCCGATCCAGGAGACGAACGACGTGCCTTACCGCTCGCAGGCCGACGGAATCATGCACGCCTGCGGTCACGACGCGCACGTCACCTGCCTGCTGGGCGCCGCGATGCTCCTGGCGGAGAGCGC
Organism: Gemmatimonadota bacterium; assembly: GCA_039589355.1. Lineage (GTDB taxonomy): Bacteria > Gemmatimonadota > Gemmatimonadetes > Palauibacterales > KS3-K002. The sequence goes on from JBDHHM010000083.1 coordinate 1,496, forward strand.
GCGGAGCGGTGACCTGCCGCCCGGCCGCGTTCGCCTGATCTTCCAGCCCTCCGAGGAGATGACGGATGAGCAAAACGTCGGCGGCGCGCAGCGGATGATCGAGGACGGCGCGATGGAGGGCGTCGACGCCGTCGTCGGCCTGCACGTCGCCGCCGAGTCCCCGGCTCACGAAGTCCTGTTTCGCGAGGGCCCACTGATGGCGGGGAACGACACGCTGGTGGGGACGGTCCGCGGCACGAGCGCCCACGCCGCGCTACCCCACGAAGGGAAAGACGCGCTGCTGCTCGCGAGCCATGTGATCCTGGCCGCACAAGCGATCGTCGCCCGACGCGTCGATCCCCTGCAGCCGGCGGTTGTGACGTTCGGGACCATCAAGGGCGGCACCGCCTCCAACATACTGTGCAGCGAGGTCCTGCTCGAAGGCACGTTGCGCTACTTCGATTCCGCGGTTCGGAGCACACTCCACGAAGAATTGAAAAAGGCCTTCGCTGTGGCCGACGCCATGGGTGGTGAAGGGCGGATCGAGATTCGGGATGGGAACCCGCCGGTGATCAACGATGCGCGGCTGACCGGGGTCGTGCAATCTGCCGCCCGCTCGGTAGTTGGTGAGGATGATGTGGCTACCGCCGACCTGATCATGGGCGCCGAGGACTTCGCCTTCCTGGCGCGTGAAGCGCCGGGCTGCTTCTTCTGGCTCGGCGCCGGGATCGAGGGCGACCGGCGCAGCCATCACTCGCCGCGCTTCGACATCGACGAGAGTTGCCTACCGCGGGGCGCGGCGGTGTTGGCGGCGGCGGCCGGCAAGGTCCTGGCCGAGTGGTAGCGACGAAGGCGCCTCCGCGATCGCTGCGCCGGCGCGTCCGGGCGCTGCACCGCCGCCTGGAGGATCAGTACGGGCCGGCACGGAAGAAGCGGATCGGCCCGTTGGACGAGCTGATGCTGACGATCCTAAGTCAGAATACGAACGATACGAACCGGGATCGCGCCTACGAGTCGTTGCGCGCGCGCTTCCCCGACTGGGATGCGGTGCGAATCGCGCCGAGGGGTGAGATCGAGAAGGCGATCAAGTCGGCCGGTCTCTGGAAGCAGAAGGCTCGGACGTTGCAGGAGACGCTCGGCGCCATCTTCGATGAACAGAACGATCTCGACCTCTCACACCTGGAGCGCCTGACCGACCAGGAGGTCATCGAGTACCTCACATCCTTCCGCGGCGTCGGAGTGAAGACGGCGGCGTGCGTGCTCTGCTTCTCCATGGGCCGATCGTATTTGCCGGTGGACACCCACGTCCTCCGGGTTGCGCGTCGCCTCGGCCTGATAGCGGAGCGCGCCACCGCCGACCAGGCTCACGAACTGCTGAACCGCGACAGCTCAGTCCCGCCCGAGCTGCGTTTCTCCTTTCATATTCAGCTGATACGTCATGGGCGTGCGGTCTGCCGGGCCGGCCGGCCGGCGTGCGACACTTGCGTGCTGGGGGGGCTCTGCCCAAGAATCGGCATCTAGCCCGCCTGCACAGACGGAGTAGAAAGGAACGGCACATGCGGCGCTTCAGCCTCCTCCTAGCGCTCTCATTCCTCGCGGCCTGCGCGCCGCCGCCGGCGGGCAGCGGCGCGGGCGGCACGGTGGGCGCAGTCTTTCCCTTCGACTGGGAGTTCCGCGGCCTCGACCCAATCGGGACGGGCACCCAGGGGATGGTGGCCACCACCGACGTCCGGGCCACGCGGGTCGGAGTTGATATCCTGGAGGCCGGCGGCAACGCCGTCGATGCGGCGATCGCGGTGGGGTTCGCCCTCGCCGTCGTGCACCCGGCCGCCGGCAATATCGGCGGCGGCGGCTTCGCAGTCGTCCGCCTGGCTGACGGTGAGACGGCGGCCCTCGACTTCCGCGAGATGGCCCCAGTTCTGGCCACTCCGGAACGCTTCCTGGACGACGAAGGACGACCGACGGACGCCTCGATGCTCGGGCACCTCGCCTCGGGTGTGCCAGGCACGGTGGCCGGGCTTTGGGAGCTCCACCAGAGCTACGGCTCACTCTCCTGGGAGGACCTAGTCGCGCCGGCCATCGGGCTGGCCGAGAACGGCTTCGTCATCAGCGAGGCCTTTCACGATGGGCTCGCCGCCAGGCAGTCTCGGTTCGCCGAGTTCGAGACGACGCAACAGATCTTCTACCCGGACGGTGACGCCCCGCGTGTCGGCTCGACCTTCCGGCAGCCGATGCTGGGAGAGACGCTTCGCTTGATCGCCGCGGAAGGGGAATCGGCTTTCTATCACGGAGCGATCGCCGACATGATCGTCGACGAGATGCGCCGGGGCGGCGGCCTGATCACACACGAAGATTTGAGGCGCTACGCCGCGAAGTGGCGGGACCCCATTGTATTCGAGTACCGCGGCCATACGATAGCCTCGATGTCACCGCCGTCGTCGGGCGGCATCACGATCGCCGAGACGCTCAACATCCTCGAGGGCTACAACCTGAGAGAGCTGGGCTTTAACTCGCCGGAAGCCATCCATCTTATTGCCGAGGCCTTCCGCCGGGCGTTCGCCGACCGCAACTACTACTTGGGTGACCCCGACTACGTCGAGATGCCTGTCGATCGCCTGATCAGCGACGAGTACGCGACAGAACTGCGGGCCGGAATCTCACGCAGCCGCGCCTCGCCGTCGGAACAGTTCAATCGTGTACCGGTGCTGCAGGAAGGATCGCACACGACACACTACTCGATAGTCGACGGTCAGGGCAGCGCGGTCGCGCTGACTTACACGATCAACTCGGGCTACGGCTCCGGTGTCGTGGTGGCGCGAGCGGGCTTCTTCCTCAACAACGAGATGGACGACTTCGCGATGCGGGCCGGCTACGCGAACCAGTACGGCCTCATCCAGGGCGAGGCAAACCTGGTAGCCCCCGGCCGACGCATGCTTTCGGCGATGACTCCATCGATCATCGTCGACCCGCAAGGCGAGCTGCGCATGGTCGTGGGTTCACCCGGTGGCCCGCGGATCATCACCGCCGTGGCGCAGATGATCATCAACGTCATCGATTTCGAGATGGATGTGCGCAGCGCCGTCGACGCACCGCGAATCCACCACCAGCTGCTACCCGACGCGATCATGATCGAGAGGAACGGAATCGACGAGCGGACCAGGTCCGTGCTGGAAAGCTTCGGGCACACGGTCATGTCCCGGCGCGGGTACTTCGGCGACGTGCAGCTGATCATCCGCGCGCCTGACGGCACCCTCTACGGTGCCTCCGACCCGCGGAGCAGCGGCAGCAGGGCGATCGGATATTGACGTGCTGAAGCAGCTGGCACCGCTAGTCCCCTACGCGCGTCGCTATCGGAGTCGGATCGCCGCGGGCCTCAGCCTGGTGCTGGTGGCCAACCTATTCTCCCTTACCTGGCCCTACCTGCTGAAGCTGGCCATCGACGCTCTGGAGCAGGGGATCACGCCGGCGGGCCTGGCCGCCTACGCGGGGGCCATCGTGGGCTTCTCCCTGGTCGGCGGCGCCGGCCGCTACTTCATGCGCCAACTGATGAACGGTATGAGTCGCCACGTGGAGAACGATCTGCGCGACGACTACTTCGCCCACCTGTTGAGGCAGGCGCCCGACTTCTACGGGCGCGTCCCCACCGGCGAGCTGATGAGCAGGGCCACCAACGACATACCGGCGGTCCGCATGGTGATCGGCCCGGCGATTATGTACCTGGTGAACACGACGGTCATCTCGATCATCGCGTTGACGATGCTGACCCTCATCGATCTGCGTCTCACGGTCCTGGCCATCCTGCCACTTGCCTGTGTTCCGCCGATTACGATCTACTTCGGGCGCGAGATCCACCAACGCTTCGAGGCGATCCAGGCGCAGTTCGGCCGCATCTCCACGATGGCACAGGAGAACCTCGCCGGCGCGCGCATCGTGCGCGCTTACGTGCAGGAGGACGCCCAGGCCGGCCAATTCGCTCAGCTCAATCGCGAGTACATGAAGCGCAACCTGCGGCTCGCCAAGGTTTGGGGGCTGTTCTTCCCGGCGCTCATGCTGCTCACCGGACTGGGCGCCGTGATCGTGCTCTGGGTCGGAGGCCGCGATGTGATCCTGGCTCGCATCACTATCGGCGACTTCGTCGCCTTCGCCTTCTACCTGCTGCAGCTCACCTGGCCGATGATCGCCCTCGGCTGGGTGATCAACCTGTTCGAGCGCGGCTCCGCATCGATGGGCCGCATCCAGGAGATCATGGGGGAGGAGCCGTCGATCCGTGACGCGGAACGGCCGGTCGAGATCGAAGCGCCGCAGGGCGGCATCGAGTTCAGGGACGTCTCGTTCCGCTACCCGGGCACGGAGCGCCACGTCCTCCGCGACGTCTCGTTCACAATCGAGCCGGGCCAGACGGTCGCCATCGTAGGACGAACCGGATCCGGCAAGAGCTCCGTCGTCAGGCTGATCCCGCGGCTTTATGATCCCGATGAAGGCGAGATCTTGCTCGACGGCGTACCGGTTAAGGAGATACGCCTCGAGCAGCTGCGCCGCCTGATCGCCATGGTACCACAGGAGCCCTTCCTGTTCTCCGAGACGCTGGGCGCCAACATCGCCTTCGGCCTGCAGGACGGCCGGGATCAGCAGCGCATCGAGCAGGCCGCCGCGATCGCCCAGCTAGCCGACACGATCCGCGACTTCCCCAACGGCTACGATACGCAACTCGGCGAACGCGGCATCAACCTGTCGGGCGGCCAGAAGCAGCGGGCGACGTTGGCGCGCGCCCTGACCCGGGACGCGCCCGTCCTCATCCTCGACGACGCTTTGTCCTCGGTGGACACGCACACGGAAGCGGCGATCCTCGAGGCGCTGCGCGACGTGCTCATGCGCCACACGAGCATCATAGTCTCGCATCGCGTGACGGCGGTGAAGGACGCCGACCTGATCCTTGTGATTGAGGAGGGGGAGATCGTAGAGCGCGGGACCCACTCCCAGTTACTGGAAGCGGATGGCGTCTACGCGCGATTGCTCAGACGCCAGTTGCTGGAGGAGAGTCTCGAAGTAGATGCGGGCGCTGCCTGAGGCGGCGCCCGCGGGACCGGCGGGTCAGCGAGCTTTAGCCCTCACCCTCCTCCCCGACGAAGTCGTAGACCCGGCGGAAATTTGTCGTCCTCGGCAGCTGGCCGCCCTCCATACGCACCCTGACGTGCAGCTGACGATCCTCCTCGTCAAGCTCGTAGGTCCTCGTGACCCGGATGCCGCCGTCCATCCGCAGCTCGACGACCAGCTTGTCGTCATCCCACTTCGCCCGGGACTCGACGTACCCCACTCCCTCCAACGGGTAGCTCTTCTCACGGCCGTCCGGGTGATGCACGCGCAGTGTACCCTCGAGGTCGACCACCACGAAGGTCGAGTCGTCCTGGACGATTCTCAGCGCCTCCGAGGCCTGCATCACGCTCTGCATCATCGCCCGCATCTGCTCCATATCCTCCTGGCTCATC
>JBDHHM010000084.1:0-6846 GCA_039589355.1 Gemmatimonadota bacterium
TCAGGAAGAAGAAGTCGGTGGTCTATGTGCCCCGAATCTGGCGACTCATCATGTTCGTGATCCGGAACATCCCCGAGTCGATCTTCAAGCGCCTCGAGCTCTGACGCCGGCGGTCCGCTCAGCGGTTCTTCCGCGCCGGTCAGTTGGTGAACAGGTCAAAGATGTTGCCAAGCGCGCTGGCTTCGGCCTTATAGAACTCGGTGTAACTGCAACGATCGCACGTCACCGTCGTGAACTTGCGGGCCTGCACATCGAACACCTTGCTCCAGAAGCCGCCGGCAGCGCGAATCTCGCCCGTCTGGCATGATGTGTTGCTGCACTTTGGGCAGCGGAAGTTGAAGCGGGTCGGCCGATAGGCGGTCATGCTCAGCCTCCTCCGTTGTGTACCCCTGTTACTGCCCTTTCCCGGAAAGCCGACGCGCGGTGTACACGCCGACCAGGCGCGCGACCAGGATCACCAGGAAGAGTTGCCCCAGCACGGCCTCCAGCAGAGCTAGCAGGCGTGCAAGTTCGGTGGCGGGCGTGATGTCGCCGTAACCGAGAGTCGTGATGGTGACGAAGCTGTAGTACATCATCGGGCCGGCATCGAACCGGCTACCAGCCGTGAGGCTCACAGAATCAGGCAGATTGAAAGACCCCGGCGCCAGGATCTCCACGAGAACATAAAGCACCCCCAAAAGCGCGGCGAATAGGAAATAGACACAGACGGCGCCGTACAAGGTCTCGGCATCGACTTGGTCCGCACGCAGCACATGGTTGAGGATCGCCGCGCGAAACGTGCGTCGCGTCTCTGCGACTGCGCCAACACCCGCCGACACCACCAAAGTGAAGACGATCGACGTCCCGAGCATCTGCAAGCGCTCTGGAACAAGCACCGGAGTCACCAGCAGCAGGAGCAGCGACATGAAGAGGGTACCGTACCGGTACTCCAGGGGGGGCACGGAGCAGCGAGCGTATCTCTCTCATGGCTCTTTCGGTCGTTGGGATTCCGAACCGCTTATCGCGCCCAGTTAGGAAGGGGTGGTGGGGCATGCCAGAGCGTCGCCCGACGGTCGGACCGGCACCCGCGACGACCGGGTTTCCCGGAACCCGCCGACAGCTTAGTTTGTCCGCGGCCCCAGCCCCACTTTCATACTTCAGCACGAAAGCCACGCTCCGGCAATGCTCAGAGGCACACCATTCCACGAGCGAACGGCGCCCCTCTGCCAAGGGCAGAACTGGCGGCGCTGGGCAGGTTACCTGTCGGCGAGCTCCTACGAGTTAGTCCACGATCGTGAGTACTTCGCCATCCGCGGCGCCGCCGCGCTGATCGATGTCTCTCCGCTCTACAAGTACCTGATCCGCGGGTCGGACGCGGAGCGGTTTCTGAACCGTGTCCTGACGCGCGACGTCGCGAAGTGCGACGTGTACCAGGTCATGTACGGGCCGTGGTGCGACGAGGACGGCAAGGTCATCGACGACGGCACGCTGCAGCGTCTCGGCGAGGACAGCTTCCGACTCACCGCGGCGGAGCCCAACCTGCGGTGGCTTTGCGACAACGCGGTCGGCCTGCGGGTCACGATCGAGGACGATACCGATTCGACAGCGGCACTCGCTCTTCAGGGACCGACATCACGAGAGATACTGAAGAGCCTATCGGACGCCGATCTGGACAACCTGAAGTACTTCCATCTCGCGTTCGCCCGGATCAGGGATATCCCGGTGACGATCGCGCGGACGGGATATACCGGCGACCTGGGTTACGAGATCTGGGTCGCGGCCCGGCAGGCGATTCCACTCTGGGACGCGCTGATAGAAGGCGGGGAGCCCTACGGCATCACGCCGGCGGGGATACTGGCGCTGGACATGGCCCGTGTGGAGGCCGGCCTAGTACTGATCGGAGTCGACTACGTGCCGGCGAACCGAGCGCTGATCGAGTCACGCAAGTCCTCGCCATTCGAGCTGGGGCTGGGATGGGCGGTAAAACTGGAGAAGGGCCACTTCATCGGGCGGCGGGCGCTGCTCGACGAATGGCGTCGTGGTCCGGCCTGGCAAATCAAGGGCCTCGAGATTGACAGGGACTCGCTTAAGGAGGTCTACCGCAAGTTCGGTCTGCCACCCGAGCTGCCGCAGATGACCTGGCGGACCAGCGTGCCCGTCTACTCGGGAGGCAAGCAGGTCGGCTATGCGACGAGCGGCTGCTGGTCGCCGACCTTGAAGAAGTACATCACGCTCGCCCACCTGCGGTCGAAGAACGCCGAGCGGGGAGCGCGCGTCGAAATGGAGGTGACGGTAGAACACCAGCGCAAGAAGGCGGCTGCACGCGTGGTCGACCTACCCTTCTTCGACCCGGAAAGGAAGCGGAGCTGAAGATGGGAAAGAATGCGCGGTACGACGCCGTAATCATTGGCGGCGGCCACAACGGACTGATTACCGCAGCCTATCTGGCGCGGGCCGGTAAGCGTGCTGTGGTACTCGAGCGGCGACACCTCGTAGGCGGCTCGGCCGTCACCGAGGAAATCTTCCCGGGATTCAAGTTCTCGGCCCTCTCGTATGTGGTCAGCCTGCTGCGGCCCGACATCATCCGCGACCTGGAACTGGCACGTCACGGATTGGAGCTGCTGCCGCTGGAGAGCACGCTGACACCGCTGCCGAACGGCGACTACCTGATGCGCGGGGCCGACCACGACGAGACTCGGCGCGAGCTTTATCGGCACTCTCCGAAAGATGCCGAAGCTTACGACGACTTCGGCAAGCTGATGTATCACCTCGCCTTCGCAATGAAGCACATCCTCGACGTCGTGCCTCCCAACCCCACGTCCCTGCGCCCGAGGGACCTGCTGGGCCTGCTCGACTTCGGCAAGCATTTTCTCGGCCTGCCGCCCGAGCAGTTCTACGCGCTATGCAAGTTGATGACGATGAGCGCCGCCGACTTCCTCGACGAATGGTTCGAGACCGAGCCGCTCAAAGCCACGATGTCGGCCAGCGGTATCATCGGTACGTTCCTCGGTGTCCGCTCACCCGGCACGGCATACGTGCTGCTGCACCACTATATGGGCGAGATAGACGGGGTGTTCCGGGCCTGGGGGTTCGCCAAAGGGGGCACCGGTGCGGTGAGCGAATCGATCGCTTCGGCGGCCAGGGAGCTGGGCGCCGAGATCCGTACAGAGGCCAGCGTCGAGCAGGTGATCGTCAAGAACGGCAAAGCGGTGGGTGTGGCTCTCGAGAGTGGTGAGGAGATCTACGGGCGGGTCGTCGTCACCGGTGTCGACCCGAAGGTCACCTTCCAGAAACTGGTCGAGCCCCAGCACCTACCGAGCGACTTTCTGGATGCGATTCGTCGCTTCAAGATCCGTGGTTCGTCAGGCAAGGTGAACCTGGCACTGGGCGAGCTGCCGAACCTTACCTGCCTGCCGGGCAACGGGCCACACCTGCGCGGCGCGATCTCGATGAGCCCGAGCCTCGAATACATGGAACGCGCCTACGACGATGCCAAGTACGGCAACTTCTCGAGGCAACCGTACATGGACATCATCATCCCGTCGATGATCGATCCGGGCATGGCACCGCCGGGCAAGCACGTGATGTCGATCTTCGTGCAGTGGGCGCCGTTTGAGCTGAACGGCGGCTGGAACGACGACCAGCGCGAGGCGTTCGGCGACGCCGTTGTCGATACGCTCTCGCAGGTCGCGCCGAACCTGAAGAACGCCATCATTCACCGCCACGTCGTAACACCGTGGGACATGCAGGAGACATACGGGCTTACGGAAGGGAACATCTTCCACGGTGAGCTTTCTCTGCACCAGCTGTTTTTCATGCGGCCGGCTCACCCGTGGGCGAACTACAGGACGCCGCTCAAGAACCTCTATCAGTGCGGATCGAGTACCCACCCGGGTGGCGGGATCACGGGCGCCTCCGGTCGGCTCGCGGCACTGGAAATCCTGAAGGACTGGTAACGATGAACGACCACTACGACGCCATCGTTATCGGTGCCGGGCACAACGGTCTCGTCACCGCCACCTACCTGGCCAAGGCCGGTCTCCGGGTTCTGGTCCTCGAGCGGCGCGAGATGGTCGGTGGCGCGGCGGTGACCGAGGAGATATTCCCGGGCTTCAAGTTCGACACGGGTGCCCATTGCATAAACCGCTTACACCCCACGGTGGTGAGCGACCTGCAGCTCGCCAAGCACGGCCTGGAGCTGCTGCCTCTCGACCCTGCGGTGTTTTCTCCCACACTGGATGGTGACCACCTGCTCCTCTGGCGGACGCCCGAGCTCACGGTCGATTCGATCGGGCAGCTCTCCGAGACGGATGCCAAGCGCTGGAACGGCTTTGCCGCCCTGGTCGCGAAGGCGACCGGGCTTCTCGAGTCGATCTACTCGGCACCCCCAGACGTCCTTTCCAAGAAGAAGAAGGACGTTTGGGAATTGCTGAAGATGGCCGGCCGCCTACGACGGTTGGGTAAACGGGACATGACGGAGGTGCTGCGGGTTCTGCCGATGACCGCGGTCGAGCTGCTGGACGAGTGGTTCGAGAGCGACCTGCTGAAAGGCACACTGGGAGCGGTCGGGATCACCGGGATCCTCCAGGGCCCGATGGCGGCAGGTACCGCCTTCCTGTTTCTGCACCATCACGTGGGGGCGAAACAGGGTGTCCTGCGCGCCCCGCTTCGCGTGCGCGGCGGCACCGGCGGCCTGGCACGGGCGCTGGAGAGCGTCGCGCGCAGCGCCGGAGTCGAGATAAGGACGAACGCCTGGGTGGAGCGGATCGTCACCGAAGCCGGGGTGGCGACCGGCGTGACGCTGGTGGACGGCGAGGAGATCGCAGGGCGCCGCATCATCTCCAACGCCGACCCCAGCCGAACGTTTTGCGGCCTGCTGGACCCGTTCAACCTGGACCCCGACTTCGTGCGGCGCGTGCGCAACATCAAGTTCAAGGGTGTCTGCGCGCGTGTGAACCTGGCGCTCGGCGAGCTTCCGGACTTCGCCTGCGTCCCGGGCGACGGGCCACACCTCCGCGGCGTGATCTCGATCAGCCCCAGTCTCAAGTACCTAGAGCGTGCCTTCGACGACGCTAAGTACGGCGAGCCGTCACGCGAGCCGTATCTGGAGGCGGTGATCCCCTCACTGACCGACCCGAGCCTGGCGCCGGATGGGAAGCACGTGATGTCGATCCTGGTGCAGTACGCGCCCTACCATTTGAAGGACGGCGTCTGGGACGACGCGAAGCGTGATGCACTGGGCGACCGGGTCGTGGCAACGCTCGCGGCCTACGCGCCGAACATCGAGTCGGCCATCCTTCATCGGCAGGTGCTGACACCGCTGGACCTCGAGGCCGTCTTCGGGCTGACCGAAGGGAACATCTACCACGGCGAGATGACGCTCGACCAGCTCTTCTTCATGCGGCCGGTGCCCGGCTGGGCACGCTACCGCTCACCCGTCGAGGGCCTGTATCTGTGTGGCGCGGGCACGCACCCGGGAGGCGGCGTCACGGGCGCTCCGGGGTACAACTCCGCTCAAGAGATCCTCAAAGACAGCAAGTAGAAGCAGCGGCCGCGCTATCGCTAACCGGCGGGCTTGATCAGCACCGTGCGGACTCCAACCGCGCCGCCCCTCGGTATGCGGAGAATCTGAGAGGCGGGCTCCCGGACATACTCACCTTCTATCTCCACCTCGTAACCGTTCGGGTACCGGTAATCGAAGAACCCATCAGCTATGTGGGTCGCACCGTTCGGCTCGTAGGGAACTTTGCTGCTGCCCCCGAGGTTCACGCCGCGGAGGATGAGGGTCCTACCGGACTCGTCCTCGAGCCAAGATCCATCTACCGAGATGGAATGAGAGCCGACCCCGGTTGATGTATCGGCGCACCCACCCGCGACCGAGGACGCGAGCACGAGCATAGCGAGTATAGACAGAAAGCGCTTTTGCCACGACATTAGCCTTTCCTCCGGCGATGACTCAGCTCACTCCTGCATTGCGCCTGGCCTGCTGACTGGTATTAGATTGTCCGGCCACCTTTCGGCAAGGCCTCGAGATTAGCGAACGGCGCTGAGCGCCCAGGACAAGACTTGAGGACGCGGATATGGCGTACAAGCCCATTGAGGACTACGGCGTTGTCGGCGACATGCACAGCGCGGCCCTGGTCGGGATGGACGGATCGATCGACTGGTTCTGCTACCCACATTTCGACTCGCCGAGCGTCTTCGCGGCGATCCTCGACGAGAAGAAGGGCGGCCACTTCAAGATCTGCCCGCGCGATATCACGAACGTGACCACCAAGCAGTACTACTGGCCCGATACGAACGTCCTGGTCACGCGCTTCCTGTCGCCGGGCGGCGTGGGCCAGATCGTGGACTACATGCCGGTGGGTGTCGGTCACGGCGAGCGGGGGAGCCACTGGTTGGTGCGGCGCGTTCAGATCGTGCGTGGTTCGATGGCCTTCGCCATGGAGTGCAGGCCGGCCTTCAACTTCGCCCGGGACGAGCACGGACTGGACGTCACCCCCGAAGGTGCCTGCTTCCGGGCGCCGGGGCTGAGCCTGGGCCTCGTTACCGACGTCCCCCTAAAAGAGGACGGCGCGGGAGTCAGGGCCGAGTTCTCCCTCGAGCGCGGTCAGACGGCGATCTTCGTGATGCGCGAGATCGAGGGCGGCCTTGGCTGTGGCCTGGGGCTGTCCCGGGAAGAGGAGTTCGACCTCTTCAACGGCACGGTGGAGTGGTGGCGGCATTGGGTGAACAAGTGCACGTACACCGGTCGCTGGCGCGAATCGGTACACCGCTCTGTGCTCGCCCTCAAGCTGATGACCTACGAGCCCACGGGAGCGATCGTCGCGTCCCCAACCTGCAGCCTTCCCGAGGACATCGGCGGCG
>JBDHHM010000085.1:0-7052 GCA_039589355.1 Gemmatimonadota bacterium
GTAAGGAGTTCCCGATGACCACAAACAATGATCAGTTGGGTCTGGATGGTGAAGAAGAGATCGACTGGGAGTCGCTGTCACCATTTGACTTGACCGGGGACAAGATAAAGGAACTTGCCACGACACTATCTGGGGATGAGGAAATCGGCGAGTTGGTGGTCGACGCCATGGAGAGAGTAGGAAAGGATGGCACGATCGTAGTAGAGGAAGGCGTGGGAACCACCACTGTACTGGAGATCCTTACGGGGATGGAGTTCGAGAAGGGTTTCCAGTCCCCATACTTCATTACTGATACCGAACGAGGCGAGGCTGTCTTGGAGGATGCTTCGGTCCTTACGTATGATGGCGAGATCACCGGTCCTGACACCGTTGACGGATTGGCACATGCCGTTGAGAGTAAGGGCGGATCTCTGGTGATTATCGGCGAGCTCGGTGGCGACGCCTTAAGGGCTCTGGCGAGGCACGCGGAGAGCGGTTCGAGGGTGGCTGCCGTAAGCCCGCCTGGATTCGGTGACCGCCGAGTGGCACGGCTCGTGGACATCGCAGTTCTCACCGGCGGGGGCATTTGTACGAGTGAGGACGAGATTCAACTGTCAGAGCTTGGCCGGTGCCAGAAGGTAGTGATTGAAAACGATCGGACCATTCTTATCGGCGGTGCTGGAACGGAGGATTCGATAGCGGCACGTACAATGGAGATAAGACGCAAAATCGAGGAGACAACGTCGGACTACGATCGGGAGAAGCTCCAGGAACGGCTCACGAGCGTCGTAGGCGGTGTCGCGTTGGTCAGGACGGGAGGGAGCAATGTCTCGGAGTTGAAAAAGAAAGCGCGCAAGATCGAGAACGTCGTCTCCAGGCTTCAATTATGGATTAGGGAGGGTGAATGAAGTTCACCGGCAAGATGCAGGAGCCTGACGAGTGAGTGGCCCCGGCCTCAAGCGTATTCTCGGCGTCTGGGACGGGCTTGCCGTCGGAGTCGGGCTCGTCATCGGCGTCGGGATCCTCCGTACCCCGGGGTTGATTGCCAGCTACCTGGGCGGCCCGTGGCCCATACTGCTGGTCTGGGTCGCCGGTGGCGTCATCGCGCTCCTCTCCGCGATGGTCTTCTCCGAGATGGCAGCGATGTATCCGGAGGCCGGCGGCAAGTTCGCCTACGCGAGGCAGGCGTTCGGGCCGCTGGGCGGCTTCGTCGCCGGCTGGAGCGAGGTGATCGTGACGCGCGGTGGGTTTCCGGCAGCATCGAAGGCCATCGTGATCGGCGAGTACCTGATCTTGCTCACCGGCTGGGGTGCGATCCGCGGTTGGGCCGCAGCCGTAGTACTCGCTTACTTCCTGCTCCATCTCTTGGGGCTCCAGGCAGGTCGGGTCTTTCAGAACATCGCCACGACGGCGAAGGTCCTGCTGATACTGGTCATCATCGGTGCGGGCTTGATCGGCGGCACTGGGGCATCTTGGGAACCCGGCGCGACGATCACGCCGGAGCGTGGATTGATGCTGGGGTTCGCCCTCGCCTACCTGTCCGTTTCGTTCACCTACTACGGATGGGACGACGCGGTCAAGATGGCGGAGGAGATACGTGAGCCCGGTAGGACACTGCCGAGGGTTCTCGTCTTCGGTGCGGTCGCCGTCGCAGTACTGTACCTGGCGATCAACGTGGCGTTCTTGGTTGCGCTGTCGCCCGCTCAGATGTCAGGCTCGCCGCTCGTCGCCGCCGACGCCGTGGCGGTAGCCTTCGGCGAGAGCGGGCGCACCTTTATCACGGTGACCGCGCTGGTCATTCTGATCAGCAGTCTGAACGTGAATTTCCTGAGCGTGCCGCGCGTGGTCTACGGGCTGGCGCGCAGAGGCCTGGCACCGGCGGGCCTCGTTCGAGTATCTGGTGGCGGCACTCCGCTGGGCGGCCTCTTCTTGATCGCCGGCCTGGTATTCCTGCTGGCGATGACACGCTCGTTCGAGTTCCTCATCCAGTTCATGATGTTCGTGGCGATCTCGGTGGACGCGATGGTTCTCATCGCACTGTTCCGGCTCCGTGCGTTGCGCCCGGAAGAGTCGCGTCCCTACCGCGTACCGGGTTATCCCTGGATGCCCGCCATGGTGGTGATTCTGTACGTGATGATCCTCGTTCTGGTCACGGCCACACAGCCTATGCTGGCGGTGGGTGCCGGCGCGTTGTTGGCTGTGTTGACGGTCGCCGGTGTGGTCTGGTCGAGGGCCAGGCCGAATAGCGTGTAGCGGAGGAGGGGAAGCATGCCAACTTGCGCGGAGGTCATGGCGCAGACGCTGTCCGACCTCGCGGTAGAGCGGATGTTCGGCCTGCCGGGCGGCGAGATCCTGGACCTGGTCGAGGCGTGTCGCGGCCTCGGCATCGAGTTCGTGCTGACCCGAGACGAAGGGAACGCGGCCTTCATGGCCGACGTCACCGGCCAGATCCAGCGCCGCCCCAGCGTCTGCGTATCCACGCTCGGCCCCGGCGCACTCAACATGGCGTTGGGCGTCGCCAACGCCTACCTGGATCGCTCACCCGTCATCGCCGTCACCGCATCGATCGCCGAGTCCGCAAGACCCTACGCCACGCATCAGAACCTCGACTTGAACGGCATCTATAGGCCGTTCACCAAGTCGGCGGTTACGCTGGACGGCGCGAACACGGCGGCGAAGGTACGCCACGCTCACAGCCTGGCCGCCCAGCCGCGCATGGGCCCGGTGCACATCGCCCTGCCCAGCGATGTCGGGCGGTCGCCGGATCGGCCGGGTGAAGGCGCGGCCGGGGCTCGACTCGAGGTGCAGCCGAACGCGTCCCCGTCCGCAGAAGATGTACAGCGCATCGCCGCCGCGATCCGTGCGGCGCGGCGGCCGGTGGTGATACTGGGGCTCGACCTCGATCCCTACAGAGATCGCGGTACCGTCCAACGATTCGTCGAAGAGCTCGGCGCGCCGGTATTCGTGACGCCGAAGGCCAAGGGTATCCTCCCGGAAGATCACGCCCTCTTCGCCGGCGTCTGTGCCGGGGTCGCCGCCGACAAGGTCATAGTCGAGTTCTTCGGCCGCGCCGATCTCCTCATCGGCCTCGGGTTCGATCCCGTAGAGTCGGACAAGCTCTGGCACCAGACGCTGAGGCTCGTCTCTATTGGCCCCGTCTCGATTGCAGAGGGTGACTACAGCCCGGCGGACGAGTGCGTCGGCGATCTGGCCGAGCTACTCCCGGCGCTTAGTGAGATGGACCTGGGTTCCTGCGAGTGGCCGGACGCGGAATTGAACGAGTACCGCGAGCAGCTCGGCGCGGCGCTGCGTCCCGCGCATGAGCTGGGGTCGGGACTGTCACCGTACGAGGTCACGCAGCGGCTGCGCGAGCTGTCACCACGCGATACCATCCACGTCACCGATGTGGGTTCGGTCAAGTTCGTGACCTCGCAGGCCTGGAAGACCTACGAGCCGTTGACGTTCTTCACGTCGAACGGGCTGTCATCGATGAGCTACGGCCTGCCGGGAGCGATGGCCGCCAAGCTCCTCTTCCCCGACAGAACGGTGCTCTGCACGACCGGTGACGGCGGGTTCGGGATGACGCTCTCCGAGCTCGAGACGTGCACGAGACGGGGCATTCACGTGATCACCGTCGTATATAATGACAGTGGCCTGAGCCTGATCAGGGCCGTGCAGGAGTACAGGGGACATCCGAACTACGGCGTCGATTATGGGACCGTCGATTTCGCCGCCGTGGCTGAGGCGTTCGGCGCCTGGGGCGCTCGTGTCGAGAGCATGGCCGATCTCGATGCGGCGGTGGCAGAGAGTCTGCGGATAAGACGTCCGGCCGTCCTCGATGTCGTGATCGATCCGACCGAGTATCGTAAACACGCTGCTCCAGCGGCTCCCAGCCCAGATCAGCGAATCGGGTGAGACCAGATGGTAGACCAGCATTCGGTACGCGAGGCCAGCCAGCAGGATATCGACAGAGTTGTCGAGCTTTGGGCTGAGCATGTGGACTTCCACGCGCAATTCGATCCCCGCTTCCTAAGAAGAGAGGGCTCGGAAGATGGGTTCGCTCAACACCTGCGTAGTCGCCTGGGCGACACGGATTTCCTGCTCTTGGTGGGGGAGATCGATGGTGAAGTGGCGGGGTTTCTGCACGGGGCGTGTTCCGATTACCCACCCTGTTTCGCGAACAGAGTCCACGGCGTAATCAACGATTTGGCGGTATCGCCTCAATGGCGGCGTGCTGGCTTGGGCGCCGCCCTCCTTGCGAAAGGAATGGCCTGGTTCTCTGCCAAGGGTGTGCCCACCGTAGAAGGGCGGGTCCTCATGTCGAACCCAGTAGCCGTCGCGTTCTGGCAGAAGAATGGATTCGAGCCCTACATGCAGACGATCCGTGCATCTACGAAGTCACATAAGTGAGTCCGTGTCATCCTGGCCCACGCGCCTTCCATGCGGTCAAGATTTCAGCTTCGCGTTCGGGCGTCATCACCATGGGGGGATTGGCGCGCTGCTCGTCGGTGAGTGCGTCGGAGTAGTACCACTCCAGCGTCTCCATGGCAGTGAGGGCGATAGGACGGAACGTGAGCCCGGCCGCCTTCGCCCTCGCGACGCTGATCCGCTGCGATCCCAGGTTGTCATCCACCGGCAGGACCCATGGGATCGCGTAATCGATCTCATGCTCGATGAGGAAGTCATAGTCCTCGATCCACGTCCACGTCACCTCGGAGGATGTGGCAGCCCGCATGCCGTGGACGAACTCCTGCATCGTCATTGGTGATGAGGGACCGGTAGCGTTGAACACGCCGTGAACCTCGTTCTCGAGGAGGTGGATGATCCACTCCGTCAGGTCGCGGACGTCGATCTGCTGCACCAAGTCGGTCTTCTTGCCGGGAACCAGGACCTCTCCTCCTCTGGTGAGTCGGTCGGGCCAGTAGGTACCCCGGTGGGTCCAGTCCAGCGGCCCGACGATGTAGCCGGGACGCACGATGCAGGTTCGCTCCCCGAAAACCTTCCGGGCCTCGATCTCCGATTGGGCCTTCATCACACCGTACCAGGACGCGCCGTTCTCTCCTTCGGACTCGTCTTCCAGGACCAGCTCGGTGTCCTCTTCGATTTCGGTGGTCAGATAGGGGTAGAACACGCCCGTCGATGAGATGTAGAGGTAGGTACCGACCGCGTCCTTGAGGAGCTCCGCAGAATTCCGCGTCCACTTCTCGTTCATCCCCGATGCGTCGATCACGGCGTCCCAGCTCCGGCCACGCAAGGCGTCCAGATCATCCTCCCGGTCGCCGATCAGGTGCTCGACGTGCTCGAAGGCATCCTGGAAGAGCCCTGGACGCCTCCGGCCACGCGTGAAGATCGTGACGGAATGGCCCCGCTCGAGAGCGTAGCGAACGTGATGGGGTCCCGTGAGGTTCGTGCCGCCCAAGATCAGGATCTCGCGGGAGCGTGATTGGCGTGAACCACCGGTGTGGCCCGACTCACCCTCACGCACAGACTCCGCCGCCAGGTGATTGCCGAGACCTAAGCCGAGAGCTCCGCCGGCGGCGATGCTTGACTTCAGGAAGTGACGTCTGCTGGTGTTCATGAGGTGGCGCCCTCCGATGGACGGTTGTATGACCTGCCGCGGACTGAGCTTCTCTCAGTCACCGCATAAGATGGGGCTCGGATTTCTGGGAGGCTAGCAACGTCAGCTTGCAGGCCGGCTGCTCGCTCTCAGTCGATCTCGTAAACCGGGACCTCGTAGTGCAGCACCTCGGGCTCGAACTCGAGTAGGTACTTCTCGTCCTCGGGATAGTAGACGGCGGTCTCGGGGTTTTCACCCGCGAAGGCCTTCACCGCCTCCAGCGTCTGCCATAAGGAGACCACCATAAACTCGGCTTCGCTGCCGACCTCGCGCCGCCAGATCATCGAGCCACGGTTACCGGGTGTCTGACGCTGGCCCACTACCCCTGTCTTCCTGATGTACTCCGTGTACTCGTCGGCCTGCTCGATTCGTGTCCGCCCGTGCCAGATCCGTGCGATCATCTCTCTACCTCCGTTCTTATCATCCATCGATTAGAAGAACCACGTGAACATCCGCGAACGATTGGCAGCGACGTTCGCGTCAATCTGTGTCATGCGCATTTGCGTTTGCTCCACGAGGCGGTGAGCGGTCGGCTATCCGCCGGCGTCACGGCACGCGCGGTCGGGGCGTGGGCGTCTCTAGCGGCGGCGCGACCGGAGAGGATCAGCATGACGGCGGCGACGACGAAGGTCGCGGCCGCCAGCACACGTGCGTTCAGCGATTCACCACCCAGGGCCCACCCCAGAAAGACGGCCACCACCGGGTTCACGAACGCGTACGTGGATACGGCGGCGAGCGATCTGCGGCGGATGAGCCAGGAGTAGGCACCAAACGCCACCACCGAGCCGAATGCGATCAGGTAGCCCAGCGCGGCGAGTGATTGGAACGAGATAGCGTCCGGGCGAAGGTCCCCTAGCTCGCCCGAGACGATTCCGGCCACGAACAACAGGACGCCGCCGCTCAGGAGGTAGCTGCCGCTCGTCACACCCAGCGAGGCGGGGTGCGGGCTCCGCTGCGCCACCGCCGAACCCACCGACCAGGAGAGGGCGGCGAGGACGAGAACGGTCGCCCCGAGCAGATCCACAGGCTCGCTTCCCAGCAGGGTGCCCGGCCCCACCAGCACCAAAATACCCAGCGTTCCCGCGGCGAGACCGGCCAGCGTGCGTAGCGTGAAAACCGCGGGGCCGTCCTTCAGCGCCTGCATCAGCATCATCCACAGGGGTAGGGTGGCGATGAACAGAGAGGCCACTCCGGAGGGGACCCGTTGCTGCGCCCACGCGAGTCCGCCGTGGCCGCCGAGGAACGCCCCCAGGCATACAGGATACACCCCGCGGTGAGCGACCGGAGCGCCACCATCGTCAGGGGCGGCAGCGTGGCGATTGCGAACTTGATGCCGAGGTAAGTCGATCCCCAGATGAGGTAGATCGCCGCGAATGCCGCCACTACGCCGGGGGTGAGTCGTCGAGTCATTGACTGAGGCCGAACCGCAAGCTCGGGGTTCTGGGTTGTAACCGGT
>JBDHHM010000086.1:0-9293 GCA_039589355.1 Gemmatimonadota bacterium
AGACACGTGTGGCGGCGCCTGCATGGGCAGCAGGTAGGAACAGTCCCTCCATCCGGCTCGGCCGCCCACTCCCGGTGCCGGGTCAGCCGCCACACATGACTGATAAGAGCAGCCGTTTTATGGTCTAAGGCCTCGGTGGAAACGCCGGGGCCTTATTGTCATCTATCTGTCGAAACCAATTGGCGTGGTGCCCGCTGTTGGGACGTGGCATAATCGCATCCGAAAGGGGGCCCGTCAAGACCCCCTCGGACAAGCGGGCATAAACATTTGTTTGCCCGCCCCCGACTACCCGCCGCCACCCGTTGCCACGGGCTCCGCAGCCTCCGCTTCCTCGACAATGCGGGCGACGTCGGCCAGGAGTTGCCGGGCATCGTAGACGATGCCGTCCTTGATCGTGTATCTGACGCCGCCGACACGCTCGACCTCACCGGTGTCATCGTTGAGACGCAAAGTCCCGGTGCCGTACAGCACCTTGAGGTCCTGAATCGGGCTCTCCTCGACGATCACCAGGTCGGCCAAAAGGCCCGGGCGGATGATTCCGAACTCGATGGGCACGCCTTTAGGCTCGTGGAGCGTCTCCGCACCGTAGAGCGTTGCCGAGCGGATCACCTCCAGAGGGTGGAAACCGGCTTCCTGGAGCAGCTCGAGCTCGCGGATGTAATCGAAGCCGTACAGCTTGTAGATGAAGCCCGAGTCGGAGCCGGTGACCACGCGCCCGCCCCGGTTCTTGTAGTCGTTGAGGAAGCTCATCCAGATGCGGTAGTTCCGCTTCCACTCGATCTCGTCCTGGGTGGTCCAGCTGAACCAGTAAGAGCCGTGACTCTCGCGGCTGGGCTGGTAGAAGCGCCATAGCGACGGCAGCGTATAGGTATCGTGCCAGTCGGCCTCACGGGCGCGCTGGACGTCGCGGTTCGCTTCGTAGATCGTCATCGTCGGCGAGATGACGAACCCCAGCTCGAGGAACTCGTCGATCACGGCGTTCCACTTCTCGCTGCCCCGCTCCGCCGCCTGCTTCCACAGGCGTCCCGCCTGACCGAAGCGGTGATACTCGTCGTTGTAGTTGTAGTCGTAGCGAAAGTCCTGGACGGTGCGATCGTCGAACAGGGCCTCCGGTAGACCGTACCAGTGCTCGAGCGACCCGAGCCCCAGTCTGGCGGCATCCAACGCGTCCATGCGGGCGACGCCCATCTGCCCCAGATGTGCCTGGGTTCCGAGACCGTTCTTCCTGGCCTCGTCGATGAGCGCCTCCATGATCTCCGGGTCGTGAGAGCCAAGCTTCAGGCCGTCCACGCCCCTTCGCGCCGCCCAGCGGACCCATTCGCGCGCCTTCTCCGGCGAGTCGATGGGTCCCTCCTCCCAGCCCGCTCCGGGACGCACGTAGACGAAGACGCGCGGCGCAACAATCTCGTTGCGCGCGCTGCGCTCCCGCGCTTCCAACGTCCAATCGACGCCGTTGCCCGAGCCCGGATCGCGGATCGTCGTTACCCCATTACCCATCCAGAGTTTATAGACGTACTCGGCCGGTGTTCCCTGCGACCTGCCTCCGGTATGGGCGTGCGTGTCGATAAGCCCCGGCAGCACGTACATGCCGTGGGCGTCGATCTCGCGGGTCGCGTCACCCGGGCGCCTCTCCTCGTTGATCGGCACGCCGGGAGTACCGACGCTCCTCACCTGCACGATCCGGTTCCCCTCGATCACGATGTCCATCGGACCTCGGGGCGGCCCCCCGGTCCCGTCGATCACCGTGGCGCCACGGATGATCAGGCGCTCGAAGGGGCCCTCGCCCTCGTCGGGGCCTCGATCCGGTGCGTGCTGAACGGTCCGTCGTTCCTGAGTCTCCTGTGACTCGCCGTCAGCGACAACCGCGAGGTTGAGGGCCACAGGAATCGCGAGTGCCAATAGCAGACGCATTAGCTCCTCCCTCTTATGGCTCGTCCAACTCGTTCACGTTGTATCCTCGTCCGAGTCGCCGCGCCGGATCACGCGGCCGGGATAGGCACCGGTCGGCGCCCCAGCCGAGTAGACTTCTATGCCATTCACCCATACCCGATCGACACCTACCGAAGGAAGCCTCGGCTCCTCGACCGTTGCCCGGTCGGCGACCGTGGCCGGATCGAAGAGCACGAGGTCCGCGAACGCCCCCGGCCGTATCACTCCCCTGTCCGGCAGGCCCATGTTTCGCGCCGCCAGACCGGACATCTTGTGAACCGCCTCTTCAAGCGTCAGCGCAGCTGTCTCGCGAACGTAAAGACGCAGGACCCGGGGGAAGGTGCCAAATCCCCGGGGGTGACGTCCGGCAAGCTCGCCGTCCGTACAGATGTCGGTGTGCGGCCAGGCGATGAGCCGAGCCACGTCATCGGGATCCATGCTGGTGCCCATGACGCTCTCCGTCGACTCGCCGGTCTCGGCCTCCAGCGCCTGGGATTCCGCGATCAGATCCATGTACGCGGTAACCGGATCGACGCCTCTCAGCTCCGCGATCTCGGCGATCGTCCGACCCACGTACGAGGTATCGGGATCGAACCGGTTGAGGCGCATCCCCTCCGGCGGAGCGAGCTCGCTCAGAGCAAAAGCCGCCGCCTCCCGGTCCCCGAAGTCGCGCTCGGGGAACAGAACGGTCAGCGTCGACTGCCAGTACTCATATGGGTATACGCAGGCCATGACGTCGACACCCGCCGCCCGCGCCTCTTCCAAGCGCGCCAGCAGGCGGTCCGCCTGTCCCCACAGGCTGCGCATGGCGAGCTTCATGTGAGTGACCTGCACCGGAATCCCGGCCTCATCTCCGATGCGGATGATCTCCTCGATCGCGTCGAAGAGGTGGCGGTCTTCGCTGCGGATATGACTCGCGTAGCGGCCACCGACACGGGCGGCCTCGCGAGCCAAGGCCACGACTTCTTCCGTCTCCGAGTAGATGCCAGGATTGTACTCGAGGCCGGTAGAGAGGCCTAGCGCGCCGGCGGCGAGCTCTTCCTGCAAGAGCTCGCGCATCCTGTCGACCTCCGCAGGCGTTGCGGCGCGGCGGAAGTCATCACCCATCACTTCGTGGCGAATGCTGCCGTGACCTGCGAACGACGCAACGTTGATCGACACCGGGCTGTCTTCGAGTCGTTGGAAGCGTTCACGTAGTGGGTACGGCGAGTCACCATCCTGACCGACAATCGTCGTGGTGATCCCCTGGCTCACAGCAGCCAAAGCGGCCGGATCCTCGTCCAGCCCCGCATCGAAGTGGGAGTGGGTGTCGATGAAGCCGGGGGCAAGCACGAGGCCGCGGCCATCTACCACCGACTCGCCGGGGGCGGGCACGAGGTCTCCCACTTCGGCGATGCGGTCCGCCTCGATGCGGACCGATGCCGCTCGTGCGGCAGCACCGGTCCCGTCGACGACCTGTACGTTGGTGATCAGCGTGGTCGTGCCCGGGTCTGGAGCTTCGGCACAGCTCGCGACGGACAGCGCGGCCGTCAAAGCTGCAAACGCGTTCAACCGGCGCATTCTTTCCCTCCCGGGTTTCGTCCGGTCAGACACCAGGGCCCGCTTTGCAGGTCTAATTGGGCAAGCGTAAGATCGGGGCTCAGCGGCGGCCTGGCAAACCGGGCGGAGCTGGAGGGGGCCACAGAGTATTTGCGACCGGCGGCCAGATCGCTAAATTAGAAGCGGCAGCCACGAGAAAATTCGGCGTAGGAAGTGGACTCAATGCCTATTGAACCGCTCGGTCAGGAAGAGATCCGGAACTGGCTGACGAGGCGCGAGCTGTTTGCGAGCCTGCGTCGCCTGCGGCGCTGCAGGAACGGTCACTTCTCCTGCTCGACCCACACGGATGGGCCGTGTTACGAGGAGCTGCACGACCGGTTCCGCGCGATGGCCAGGGACCGGGCGTCCGAGCTGGTGGCCTGCGGTGCCGATCGGGCGAAGCTATGGGGCTCCATCTACCGGAACTTTCCCGTCCTCGCCCCGACGACAGTGGATTCGATTATTGAGGAGGCCTTCGATTTCGGGCTTCCCACCCCGAACCACTAGACCGGTCGCCGTTCAGACCGGCAACGCCGCCAGCGCTCGCCAGATGTAGACGGACGCCACCGTCCGGTAAGGACGCCAGCGCTCGGCGCGCTCCAGCATCTCCTCCACACCGTTGCAGCCGAAGTAGCGCTCCATCCCCTTTCGGATCCCCAGGTCGCCCACCGGAAAGATGTCCGGCCGACGCATCGAGAACATCAAGAACATCTCCGCCGTCCAGCGGCCGATACCGACGATCGCGGTGAGCCGCTCGACGATCTCATCGTCGCTCAGCCGCGAGAAGCGCACGCCGCTCAAGTCGCCAACCTCGAACGCCTCCGCCAAGGCGTGAAGGTAGCGCGCCTTCTGCCGCGACACACCGGCGGCGCGCAGCTTCTTCGCCGGTGTCGACAGCACCGACCGCGGGTTGGGAAAGCGACGCTGGGGATAAAGCTCTCGTACGCGGCCGATGATCGTCCGGGCCGCCGCACCCGAGACCTGTTGGGCGAGTATGGCGCAGCAGAGGACCCAGAAGTACGGGCGATGGCCGCGCAACTCGGTGGGGCCGACCGCTTTGATGAGCGGCCGCAAGGCGCGGTCGCGCCGCAGGACCGTTAAAGCGTCACTGACCGTCCAGCGCGCGGCGTCGCTCGAGCTCGCTGCCACAGACCCGTGACGGCCCGCTAGTCCTCGAGGCCCTTGGGGGGGCCCAGGATCTCAGCCCAGATGATCGCCTTCTGCGCCGCGCTCCAGTCCAACCGGTCGGGCAGCGGTCCGCGCCGGCGGCGGCGCACAGCCGGCCCCGCCTCTTCCCCCATATAGCGGTCGTGGAAGCGCTCGTGGTCCTCCGGCCGGCGCGGCCGCTCGATCGACACGGGCTCTCCACGCTCCAGTATCGCCCGCTCCTCGAGCGACGGTGGTCGCTCGGGCTCGTGCAGCGGCCGCCGCGTCGGAGCCGGCCCACGTCGGCGCCGGGCTGTCGCTTCTCTGCGCGCCCGGGCAAGAGCGGCGATGCGATCGCCGGCGCGTTCCCGGCCCCTCTCCGGCTCCTCGCGGCGAGCGCTGGGATGTTGGACAACGCGCTCACGACTGAGAGGCACGGGGGGCGGCGCGGGGTGCGCGGAGGGAGGTAGACGGCGCCCCGGGTGCTCGGCGGGGGCCGCCCGAGCAGTCGGGGGCGGCAGCGGCTCGGGTGGCCCTTCGATCCTCGGCTTGCGCTCGAGGTTGATGCCCAGCTCCTCGGCGATCAGGTCCTGAAGGCTGGCCGGCAGCCCCTCGATCGCCCCTTCATCGTGCGGCTGCGCCTCGCGCTGGGTCGGCGGCTCGCCCTTCGCTTTCCGGGCGGCCCTGAGGACTCTCTCGACCACACCGATGACGATGAAGAAGATTATGAGCGTAAGAAACTCGTCCACGACGGCAGTCCTTGGCTAACGCATCAACTGCTGGACCGGCCGCCGGGCGGCAGCTCTTTACCACCCTCGGCGATCGAATCCCGCATCGCCGTGTCGCTCACGATGTTCCGGTAGCGGGCGTAGTCCATGATCCCCAGGTTGCCCGCCCGGAACGCCTCGGCCATGGCCAGCGGCACCTGCGCTTCCGCCTCCACGACTTTGGCGCGCATCTCCTCGACCAGCGCCTTCTTCTCCTGCTCGAGCGCCACGGCCATGGCGCGCCGCTGCTCCGCCTTTGCCTGGAAGACCCGCTTGTCCGCCTCCGCCTGGTCGGCCTGCAGCTCGGCGCCGATGTTCTTGCCCACGTCGACGTCGGCTATGTCGATGGAGAGGATCTCGAACGCCGTTCCCGAATCGAGCCCTTTCTCTAACACCGTCTTGGAGATCGAGTCCGGGTTTTCGAGCACGGCCTTATGGCTGTCGGCCGAGCCGATGGTCGAGACGATACCCTCGCCGACCCGGGCCAGGATCGTCTCCTCACCGGCACCGCCTACCAGCCGGTGGATATTCGCGCGAACGGTCACCCGCGCGAGGGCGATGAGCTGAATTCCGTCCTTCGCCATCGCCGCGACGTTCGGCGTCTGGATGACCTTCGGGTTCACCGAAACGTGCACCGCCTCGAGCACGTCACGCCCGGCAAGGTCGATCGCAGCCGCCCGCTTGAAGTCGAGGTCGATGTTCGCCTTATCGGCGCTGATCAGCGCGTTAACGACATTCCCGACGTTGCCGCCGGCCAGGAAGTGCGCCTCCAGCTCGAGGATGCTGAGCTTGAGTCCCGCTTTGGTCGCCGAGATGAGCGGCCAGATGATCGTGGCCGGGCTGACCCTGCGCAGCCGCATCCCGATCAACGTGGTGAGGCGCACGTAGGCCCCCGAAGCCAGCGCCGTGACCCAGAGCCGTACCGGCACCATCCAGAGTATGAACATGATTGCCAGGAAGCCGCCGATCACCAGGAACGCCGTGCCACCAACGAACCACTCTTCCATCTTCGTCTCCCTTCTATATGTCGGCCGACGACCGAGCGCCGGCCGTCAACCTAATGCGATTTACTCATCTTCCTTCACTTCGCGCACGACGTGCCGGTAGCCCTCCGACTGCATGATCTCGATCCTGCTGCCCTCGTCGATCCAGGGGCCCTCGCTGACGACGTCGATCCGCTCATCGCCGAATATTCCCACCCCGGCCGGCCGCAACGACGTGCCCGCCACGCCAACGTGGCCTTCCAGGTCGGGCCGCACATCGCCCGAGATGTAGCCTGCCTCCTTAGTCGTCGCCGCGCGCAAGAAGATGCCGCCCAGCCTGCGGCTCCACTTCAGATGCCTCAGGAACGCGTATGCGAACACTCCCGTCAGAGCCATCGCCACACCGATCGCCGCGAATGCTGTCCCGGCGCCCAGCGCCATTATGCCGAGCGCACCTGCGACGCCGAAGCCGGGTATGACGAACACCTCGAGTGCGACCAGGACGAGACCGGCCGCGATCAGGATCATCTCCTCCCAGCCTGCCAGTCCGACGATCAGGTGCGCGCCGAAGAAGAGGCCCAGCCCGATCAGCCCCACGAGACCGCCGCTTCACCTCGAACAGCAGACCGAGGAACCCGAGGCTCAGCAGCAGCGGCGCGAACACCGGGTTGGTGAGAAAGCGCACGATGTTCTCGGCCCAGTTGGGGCTCATCGTGTGCACCGTCGCGTTCCGCTCTCCCAACTCGATTAGAAGCTCATCGAGCGTGGCGAACTCGCCTCTCGCGTAACCGACCTCCAGCGCTTCCTCCGCCGACAGCGTCAGCAGCTTGCCGGCCTCGACCACGCCGGGAACCGCTATCTCCTCGTCTACCATCGCCTCGGCGACACGCGGATCGAGCCCCTGTGCCTCGGCCAGCGCCCGGAACTCGGAGCGCATCGCGCTCACCATCTTCTCGCTCGCCTTTTCGCCGGTCCCCATGATAGGCGTCGCCGCGCCGATCGTCGCTCCCGGCCGCACGTAAATCGCCTGCGCCGACAGTGCGATCATCGCTCCCGCCGACAGCGCACGGTCCACGTAGGCGTACACGGGGACGGGCGATTCCTGAACCGCATCGACGATCTGCCACGCAGCGTCCACTCGGCCGCCGGGCGTGTTGATGTCGAGGACGGCGAAGCGCGCCCCCGCCTCGAAAGCGCCCTCCAGGCTGCGCTTCACGTATGGGCCGAGCCCCCTGTCAATCGTCCCCTCGATCGGGATGCGATAGACCTCCTGGGCGTCCAGCGAGACCGGGAGGAGCGCGAGAGCCAGCGCCGGCAGCAGTAGAGATCGAAGTACGTGTCGCTGAGTTTTCATGGCCGTAAACCGTCGACGGGCCCGAGTTCCGGTTGGCAGTGGAGCGGTCCGGGATGTCCCATAAAGCCAGTGGTAGTAATGACAAAATACACCCCGCCGCCTGCCGCTGCAACGCACCCCCCCGCCACTCTATACACGCCAGTCGCCCGAGTCTTCAATCGACCCCGGCCGCCTCGCTTGCACCGGCGAGCACGCTCGGATAGTTTCCCGATCGAGCGTTCGATTTAATACCTCAAATCCGAAGCCAGACCTTCACAATCGCACGCCCTGCGAGCATGGCTGAGAACGCGCTACCCACATCGACGGAGCACGAGGAGAAGCTCGAGCGGCTGCTCACCATAGCCGCCGAGATCTTCGCCGAGAAGGGCTACCATCACGCTTCGATTCGTGATCTGTCGAAGCGCGCCGGGACCAGCCTCTCGGGCCTCTACTACTATTTCGACAGCAAGGAAGAGCTCCTGTTCATGATCCAGGACCGGAGCCTACGCAAAGTGCTGGCGGCGCTGAGAGGCAAGCTGGAGGGAGTCGACAGCGCGGAAGAGAAGCTGCGGATCCTGGTGCACAACCATGTCGGCTTCTTCTCCGAGAACATGGCGGCGATGCGGGTGATCACCCACGAGTACGATTCGCTGGAAGGCGAGTACCGCACCAGGATCACCGACTTGCGGCGCGAGTACTCGGACCTGTGCCAGGAGATCCTGCGCGAGGTGCGGCGCTTCACCAGCGCCGGCGACGTCGCCCCTCTTAACGTCGCGACCTCGGCGCTCTTCGGGATGATGAACTGGATCTATGCTTGGTACACCCCCGGCAGCAATGTGCCGGTGGAGCGGCTCGCGGAGCACCTCTACAGACTCTTCACCGGCGGCTTCATCGGCCGTCCCGGCAAGTCCGCGACAGGAAGAAGAGCCGGTTAACCAGAGTTAGACGCCACTCCACCGGAAGGCGTACAGCATCCCCTCGATCGTTCCTACATAGAGAACGTCGCCGACGCTTCCCACGCTTCTCACAGAGCCCTCGACACGGAACATCCGCCGTTCGCCACCGTCGCCCAGCTCCAGCAGGTAGACTCGCCCCGATCCGTCACCGGTGACCACGGCCCCATTCCAGATGTGCGGCCTGAGCGTGCTCCAGCGCCCGTCGTTGTCCGAGTGCGGGATCGACGAGCGCCCAGGCGAGGGGACTGGCGGGCCTTCCACCGAGCGGGACAAGCAGGCCACCGGGCGCCGGGACCAGCGAATAGGCCACGGTCACGGGTTCGCCGAGCTCGAGCTGCGCCTCGATCTCTCCGGTTCCAGCGTTGAAACGCAACAGGCGTCCGTCGTCCGTTGCCACTACCACGGCGCTCTGCCACACGACCGGCCAGGTTGGGCGCATCGTCTCCAGGTCGTGCGTCCAGGCCACTTCACCGCTCGCGGCGTCAACCGCGTACAGGATTCCATCGCGGCCACTGAAGTAGACCCGCGAACCCAGGACGACCGGCGATGAGACGAACTTGGCTCGGCCCGCACGGTCGCCGCTGCTGCTGAAACTCCAGCG
>JBDHHM010000087.1:0-6732 GCA_039589355.1 Gemmatimonadota bacterium
CGGGATGTGGAGAAGGAGGATCTCGACCCGTACAAGTGGGAGGGTACGGTCTCGGGCGGGCCGATGTACTACATCGAGCGCGGTCTCGGTCCCTCTTGGAAGCCGCTGGCCGTCTTCTTCGCCGGGATGCTCGGCACCACGGCGTTCCTCACCGGAAACGCCATCCAGGCGAACACGGTGGCGGACACGGTGAAGACGACAATGGGTCTGCCGGTCTGGGTGACGGGGCTGGTGACGGCGAGCATAGTCGCCATGGTGGTCATCGGCGGTATCACGCGAATCGGGAAGGTGACAGGAATCCTGGCGCCGACGATGGCCGTGATCTACGTGGCCGGTGCTCTCACCATCATCGCACTCCACATCGATCAGCTAATCCCCGCGTTCGGGCTGATATTCCGCGAGGCGTTCAACCCCACGGCGAGTATCGCCGGTTCGGGTGCTGGAGTCTTTCTGCTCACGATGATCTGGGGTGTGAAGAGAGGGCTCTTCTCCAATGAGGCGGGTCAGGGCTCCGCACCCATCGCGCACGCCGCCGCCAAGACGGACGAGCCCGTCTCCGAGGGCGTCGTCGCGCTCGTCGAGCCGTTCATCGACACTATCGTGATCTGCACGATGACCGGCCTCGTGATCATTATGACGGGCGTCTGGGATGCCCGCGTCCCCACAGAGATCACGCTGGATGGAGGTGACATCGCGTTCGTGGTCGAAGAGGCCGACGGCCGCTACGACGACTTCGATGATGCAGCTCAGATCCGAGTCGCGGATGGCAGTTACGTCGATATGGGCGCCGGCGCAGTCCAGTTGACCTGGCACGAAGTCGTCGTCGAGCAGCTTTATACCGACGAGGAGCAGACGAGGCTCTTCAACGGCATCGTCGACACGGATCGCGGGATCGCCGTTGCCGAAGACGGTACCGAGTACCCGTCGCTCTTCGGGAACGCCGCCGAAAGCGGGGCGCCGCTGACGATGATCGCCTTCCAGCAAGGCCTGCCCGGCAACATCGGCCTGTACATCGTGGTGTTGAGCGTATTCCTGTTCGCTATCTCTACCGCCATTGCCTGGAGCTACTACGGCGACCGCTGCGCCAACTATCTGTTCGGGCACCGCGCGGTGCTGCCGTACAAGTTCGCCTTCGTGACCATGCACTTCGTGGGGGCGATCCTGTCGCTGGCAGTCGCGTGGACACTGGGTGACGTGTTCCTGGGGATTGTGATTCTGCCCAACCTGTTCGCTCTGATTCTGCTGTCCGGGAAGGTGAAGCAGCTGACGGCGAGCTACTTCGAGCGCAAGCCGTGGGTCGAGAATCGCGAGGTGCATCGGCGCTGGAAGGAGCAGCAGAGGTCCAAAAGGTTAGATTAGCAGGTCGCTGAAAAACGATTGCAGCTGTACGCGAGGGAGGCGCCGGGGTTCCCCGGAGCGTAACTCGTGAGCGACGAGGGGCGGTGCCACTCCCTCGCGCGGCGCACGCGAGCGGTGAAGCGAGGGGGAACCCCGGCGCCGACCCGCATCCATGGACCTTTTTCAGCGACCTGTTGGTCTGTATTCAATATTCAGTAGCCAATATCCGACGCCCATTTGAGCAAGTGAACCTCAACGATCAAGTGCCGGGGAGCAAGAATCAATAACCAACGATAGAGTCGTAGGACTCTTTGGATATTGGATGTTGGATACTGAAGAAAGAGTGCCTAGGACGCCGCCCCACCGCCTCGACCTGGCACAGCGCATCGCAAAGCGACTGAAGGGTGCCACGTCGATCGCCGTTTCGACCCATATCAACGGCGATGGCGACGGCTGGGGCTCGGCCTGTGCCCTCGCCCATCACTTCGGCGGACGCGGCTGCGATGTTCGCCTGCTCGCCGCCACCCCGTTCCCCGAGCGTTTCCGCTTCTTGCTCCCGGAAGGTGTCGAGCCGCTCGCCGCCGATGCGGGCGGCGTCGAGGCACTGGGCAGCGCCGCCACTCAGGTCGTTGTGGATGCCTCGGAGCCGAGCCGGCTGGGTGGGTTCGCGCCCCACTACGAGCGCGAGCGCACGATCGTCATCGACCATCACGCCGTCGCCACCGGCGAGATCGAGGCCTCCCTCTCGCTCATCGACCCCGGTGCCGCTGCCACCGCCGAGCTGCTCTACGACGTGCTTCGTCAGACCGGTGACCCCGTCGGTACGCCGGCAGCCCGGGCGCTCTACGTAGGCCTGGTGACCGATACGGGCTCGTTCCGCTACTCCAACTCCACACCCCAGGCGCACCGCACGGCGGCCGCCCTGATCGAGGCCGGCGCCGACCCCGAGGCGCTCTACCGGCCGCTGTTCGCGAACCTGCGACCCGCGGAGCTGAGCACGCTGCAGGCTGCGCTCGAGCGCGTGCAGCGCGACGAGGAGTACGGGATTACCTGGGCGGTTCTGGACCTGGACATCTCGCGCAGACTGGGCGCGCTGGAGGAGTACGAGGGTGTCCTCGAGCATCTGCGCAATCTGGCAGGGACGGAGGTCGCGATACTCTTCCGCGAGCTCGAGGGCGGTCAGGTGAAGGTCTCGCTCCGCTCGATGGGGCCGGCGAACGTGGCGGCGGTAGCACGGTCCTTCGGAGGCGGCGGGCACGAAAAGGCGGCCGGTGCCGTGGTGTCAGGGCATGTTGGCGAGGCTACTGCGCTGGTCCTGGCGGCCTGTCGGGCGGCCGTCGAGTAACCTCGGCCTTGAGAGTCGGCGCCGAGGGCCGTATCTTGGGACAGTCAGCGGGTGAACAAAGGCCGTAAGTCGGCCCACCGCGCGGGGTTCCCGGTTGAAGGGATGAGGGTATCCCACTCGGCCGGGTGTAGGTGCAGCAGCCTATGATGCTGGGTGAGGGAGGTGGAGGCCGGTGAGCTTGCATCAGAGGAACGGCAGTCCGAATGGCTCCAGGCGTAGAATGCTCCTAAAGGGCGTGCGCGGTCCAACCAGACTGGATCGGGTGCTTCCGCTCGAGCTGCGGCTTCGAGCCATCGCCGACAAGATTCCCGCCTCGAATATCGACGAGCTGTGGGTTTTCCCACCGCTCCCAAACCGCGATCTCGCCTGCGAATTCATCGTTCTCGTTTGCTACGACGGTGGTGAGGGTCACCGCCGCATCCTCACATCGCACGTCGATGCCCAGTTCAAGGACCCGGAGAGCGACGAGTTCGAGTGGGTACAGCGGATTCGAGAGCAGGGGACTACGCCGCATCGCTGGGTGGCGGCTCTTCCCGACCGGCTACTTCAGCGACTCGCCGATGCCGGCGTGCCGGAGGTTGTCCAGGTCGGTGGCGAATCCGAGGCCTGGGAGGAAGCGGTCGAGCGCCTGACTAACGGGAACGGTTCCGGGAACGGCTCCGGCAACGGGAAAAGTTCTGGCCTGGAACGCAGCGCGCTTCTGATTGACAGCAGCGTCTTACCTGTAGTAACTTTTAGTACTATTATTGAGACTGACGTTCCCGGGAACGGCTTACCCAGCGGATTGGAATAGTCAGAACAATGGAAGTCGCGCCAAGCGGTACCTCGCAAGAGAAGCTGAGGACAGCGCTGGAAGCGGCAGGCCACCGGCACACTACGCAGCGGGCGGCGATCTATCGCTTCCTGCGTGGCGTCACGACGCACCCCACCGCCGACGAGATTTTCACCCAGGTGCGTGAGGTGCTGCCGGATATCAGCCTGGCGACGGTGTACAAAGCGCTCGAAGCATTCGTGGAAGCCGGCATAGCCGAGAAGCTGGCGCTCGGTGGCGGGCCGGCGCGCTACGACGGTCGCGTAGAAGACCACGACCATGTTCGCTGCCTGAAGTGCGGCATAGTCAGGGACGTAGTCGGCAGTCACGACGACGACCTGATTCGCTGCGCGCGTAGCGACGATGGCTTCGAGATCATCGACTACCGTTTGGAGCTGATCGGCTACTGCCCGAACTGCCAGAACTAGTCGAACGAGTTGCGCTGCATCCCTTACGTTCACTCCCGGGCTCCTGCCCGGGCCTGAATTCGAATACGCGCGGTGCCTGGCCATGCAGGCCCGCGCATTTTCTATGAGGGCTGAACGGTGTCGGCGTCTTATTCGTTTGTGCCCAAGAGGATCTTCCTGACCAAGGGAGTTGGGACGCACCGCGAGCGTCTCTCGGCCTTCGAGATGGCGCTGCGCGATGCCCGGATCGCTCGCTACAACCTGGTGAACGTCTCCTCCATCTTTCCGCCGCACTGCGAGCTGGTCGACCGCGAGGAAGGACTGGGGCTGATCACGCCGGGACAGATCACGTTCGCGGTGATGTCGCGGCTCGACACCAACGAGCCGAGCCGGCTGATCGCGGCCAGTATCGGAGTGGCGATCCCGAAGGATCGGAATCAGTTTGGCTATCTGTCGGAGCACCACGCCTACGGGCAGAGCCATAGGGCGGCGGGCGATTACGCCGAGGACCTCGCCGCCAGCATGCTGGCGACGATCCTCGGGGTCCCCTTCAATCCCGACACGGCGTGGGATGAGCAGCGTGCTCAATGGCAGCTCTCCGGCAAGATCGTAAAGACGGAGAACATCACGCAGACCGCGGAGGGGCCCGATGACGGTAAATGGGTCAGCGCAGTCACCGCCGCGGTTCTTCTGCCCTGAAGCGAGCCATGTCAGACTTTTCCTGGGAAGACCCGTACGCCTTCCTCGGGCTGGGGGAGGAATTCGCTGGCCTCGATCGGGCGAAGGTCGCTCTGTTGCCGGTCCCCTACGAGGCCACGGTCTCATATATGGAGGGGACGCGCCGCGGTCCCGAGGCGATCCTGCAGGCGTCCCGGCATGTGGAGCTGTACGACCACGAGCTCGATGCCGAGCCGTACCGCGTCGGCATCCATACCTACCCGATGGCGGAACTGACCGCCGCCGGCCCGGAAGCGGCGCTCGCCCAGCTGCGGGAGCGTTACGCCGAGGCGTGCGCCGGCGGCCAGTTCGTCATCATGCTGGGCGGAGAGCACACCATCACTCAGGTGCCTGTGCTGTACTGGGCCGATCGCCTGAACGACGATCTCGGCATCCTCCAGTTCGACGCTCACGCCGACCTGCGCGACAGCTTCCACGGGACCCGCTGGAGTCATGCCTGTGTCATGCGCAGGGTGGTGGAGCGGGTGAAGCCGGTGGGTGTTGGGATTCGGGCCATCGATCTCGAGGAGAAGCGGCTCATCGACGAGCTCGGCCTCACCATGGTCTACGGCGAAGAGCTGGGCGTGCCGGATTGGATGGAGCGTGTGATGGCGGCGCTGCCCGAGAACGTTTACATCAGCTTCGACGTCGACTTCTTCGACCCGAGCCTCGTCCCGGCTACCGGCACCCCGGAGCCCGGCGGTGGAACCTGGGGACAGGCGATGGCGTTGCTCCGGCGCGTCTTCGTCGAGAAGAACGTGGTCGCCGCCGATGTGGTGGAACTGGCGCCGTTGCCCGGCATCGTGGCACCAGACTTCTTGGTGGCGAAGTTGGTGTACAAGATGATTGCGTACTGGAATGCCGGTAATCAGTAGTCAGTGGTCAGCAGTCGGTAATCAGTAACTTCGAGGTTCCAACCTAAATCGTTTACAGTTACTGATCACCGATCACTGACTACCGACCACTACACAACCTAACATGCAAGACGGCACCTCTATCGGAGTCTTAGTAGCATTCCTGGCCGGGCTACTCTCCTTCCTCAGTCCCTGCGTTCTGCCGCTGGTGCCGTCCTACGTCTCCTTCGTTACCGGGCTGGGACTGGAGGAGCTCGAGCAGGGCGGCGGTGAAGTGAAGCGGGTGACGCTAGTTCATTCGCTTCTGTTCGTGGCCGGCTTCACCCTGATCTTCCTGCTGATGGGCGCCTCGGCCACGTATGTCGGCCAGCTGCTCCGCGTCTACCAGGACACCATCGCCCGCATCGGCGGTGTCATCATCATACTCTTTGGCATCTTGCTGCTAGGCGTGATTCCGATACCCGCGTTGAGCGGTGAGAAGCGCTACCAGTTCCAGAGCAAACCGGTGGGCTACGCTGGGACGGTGGCGGTGGGTGTGGCTTTCGGTGCCGGCTGGGTCCCTTGTATCGGTCCGATCCTGGGTGCCATCCTCACGCTGGCGGCGACCCGCGCCGATGTGGCTCAAGGGGTGGGACTCCTGTTCGTCTACTCGTTGGGGCTGGCGATCCCCTTTGTTCTCAGCGCGGTGGCCCTCACGGCCTTCCTGAGTTGGTTCCAGAAGTTTCGGCGATACGTCCGATACGTCGAGTGGGTGGCGGGGATCCTGCTCATTTTGGTGGGGCTGCTATTGGTGACCGGCAAGTTCACAATCCTGGCGGGCTGGCTCATCCAGTTCACGCCCGACTTCCTGCTGGAACGCATCTAAGCTAGCGTTCACACGCTGCATAATGATGCCGGTAAGATTCGTAAACTGGCGTAGTGGCGGGCTGCGGATATTCTTGCTGCTCAAGAGCGGGTTCCTGCTCCACACCTTCGTTTGGCTGGCCGCGGCGATCGGGCTTCTCATCTGGGTGCCGTGGTCGTGGTACCTGAAGGGATTTCTTCTGTTCGTGCTCATCGTAGGGACTCCTGCGCTCACCGACGTAACCATGTCGTACGAGAAGTACCGACAACTCAAGGCTGCTCGAGGGCGGAACTCCAGCGGGCGCTAACGTTCTCGCAGGGATAGGTGTCATCGGGTAGAGCGTCGCGGCCCGTGGGCCGCGGGGCATCCGAATACCTGCAAACGAGGGAGTGATGATGAGAACCCCGGTCGTGGCT
>JBDHHM010000088.1:0-7247 GCA_039589355.1 Gemmatimonadota bacterium
CGCTGGACCGCACCCAGTATCGGGCGAGCTCTCCGTTTGGGGAGCCGTGGGGGTCGGATCTGCGTGAGCTGCTGGTCCGCTACGGCTGGCCCGGCCGCTTCGAGCGGGTCAGCTTCCCCAGCGGGACCGGAAGCATCCGAGACGAGATCGTGAGCCACAACCCGCAGGACAGCCGCCAGTTCGCGCCGAGCTTCGATTTCCTGCAGGAAGTCGAGGCGATAAGGCAGGAAGATTGGCAGCTCGACACAGAGACGCCCAGGTCGGTCTACGCGCCGGCCTACGCGTCGTCGTTCCAGGAGCTCGACCACCAGCTGGCGGTTTTCCCGCGTGGCGACTCGGCCATCGTCGTCGCCGCCTATCAGCTTATCGCTGAGGAACCGATCGATGGCGGCACTTACGAGGCTGCTCTCATTCTCTCACGCGAACCCGCGTCCATCCCCGCCGTGGCCCGTAGCCGGGGCACCGCGAAGGGCGTGCTCGTCGTCGCTGTGGAAGCCACCCCTGTACTGCTCAGCCTAGAGATCCTGTCCGCTGCGGAACTGCTCTTGGAATGGGCGGACTCGTTGCCAGACTCGCTGGCTGCAGCAGTTCGTCTCGCACGCCCGCTGCAGCGCGCACGCCCCGGCGATCGGCTGAGCCTTTACTGGGAATTGTCCGGCCTCGGCCCACGTGCCGAAGAGCTGTCGGTGTCTCTCACGCTGGCGGGCGAGGGCGGGAGTTTTTTTCGGAAGACCGTCGAGTGGCTGGGGCTGGCGAGCCGCAGGGAGTCGCTAACGCTCACCTGGCAGGAAACCACGCCCTCAAAAAGTACCGTGTTGACGCGCTCGCTAGCTATCGACCTGCCGGACGACCTCCAGCCCGGTCACTACACCCTCAGGCTTCAGGTGACGCCGTTTGGCAGGGAGACGCTGACGAGCTCCCGCTCGATCGAGATCGTCAACTAACGGGCCCGTCGGGCTACCCCCCCTGCCCACCGCCCTCGAGCCGCGCCAGGATCTCGCGGTACGCGGGCTCACCGCGGAGCGGTTCCAGATATGGGTCCTGTCCCAGGAAGTCGGCGCTGGTGGCACCGGAGGCTACCAGGCATTCGAGGGCCCGCAGAGCTTCCTCTACCTGGCCGAGCTGAGCCTGGGCGCGCGCAACGCCGAGGCACACGTACGGGTGCTCCGGCTTGATCCGGCCGGCGATGAGGGCTATGCCGAGCGCGCGTTCGAATTCACCCTGCCCCATGAAGTCCTCCGGCTCGTAGAAGGCCGTGCGTACGAATACGTGCTCGAGCACGCGCACGGCCGCCTCGGACTCGAGTTGATCCTCGGCCTCCGCCGCCCGGCGTTCCAGCTCTTCGATCTTGAGGGACTTCGTGGCTCTCTCCAGCGACGGAAGCCCGCGGGTTGTCCGATACATCTCGATGAAGGGGAAGAAGGTCTGGTCGTCGTAGTCACTCTGCCATTCCGCCAGATCGTCCATACGCCGGACGGTTCTGCGAACACGACCGTCTCTCTCCAGCTCCGCCGTCTTCACCGCTACATCCGCAATGTCGAGGAGGCCGGCGAAGTCCTCAGATATCGCACGGTAGCGAATGAAGGCCTCATACAGCTCACCCGACGTCTCGAGAGCCCGCGCCTCCTCGAGACGATCACCGAACAGCGACTCCAGCCAGGCATCGTCCCGTGGGTGTAGCCCCGTCTTCATCGCCCGGAGCTGCATCCAGTCGAGCGCCCTCGAACAGAGTTCCTCCGGTGGCCAGGAGTGGGGACCGTCGAAGTACTCGAATCGATGTGGCAAGCCGAGCTGATCGAGCCATTTGTCGAGGGCCCGCATCTCCTCATAGTTGAAGTCGGTCGTGCCAGCGCCGCCGAAGAACCCGAGGCTGGTTTCCGGCTCAAAGAGAGTCAGCAGGGCGCCACCCGGCTGGCCGCCCCCGAACCCGATTAGGCCGGCCACGTGGCCCGCCAGTTGATCGGCGAACAGCCATCCTATCCGAGCGGTTCCTGAGAAGCCCGCGAGGTAGAGGCGACGCACATCGACGGCGATGATCTGTTGAACGTCGCCGAGCATCGCCTGCATCGCCAGCTCGTTCGGCTGGACCGTCTCATCGCTCCGGGTATCGTAGGAGCTGAGAACGACGTAGCCGTGCCGCTCGGCGGCGGCCTGGAAGAGACGCAGCGATGTCACGGCGCGCCCCCTCGGGTCCATGACGATCAGGACCGGCCAGCGAGTATGGGTGCCATAGTCAGACGGTAGGTACAACGCGTAGCTCTGGGTCGAGTCCGAGAGCGAAACCACACGCTCTATGATCTCCCCACGGGGAAGGCGGTCGGTCTGGGCGAGCGAGTCACCGGGCACTACTGACAGGGTGACCGCTGTTAGAAGCGCAGCGTGCTCGAGCCTTCGGGGCCTTCCAAGCATGCTAAGTAGCCCTTGCGAGCCAGGCAGCTGACCCGGGCTCTAACTCTCCGCTCTGCTATAGCGGAAGCCGGCGATGGGAGTTTCGGACACGACTTCCAGTTGAATCGCACGGCCTACGCCGGCTGGCGGCACCAAAACCTCGAGCTCCCCGCTGGCGACCACATCGCCGCTCCGCCCCAGGAACTCGAACGGGACAGTGATTCTCTCACCGACCAAACCGCCGCGCCCGACGACCTGGCCCCGGACGACGTACCTGCCGCCACTACCTCGGGTCATGTTGACACCCTCGAACTCGAACGGCAGGCCTTCCTTGATCTGCAGATAAACCAGCGCATCGCCGGCATTCCCGGTCCTCGACAGACAGTTGGCCAGCGGGCCGTACTGGGCACCCGCGTAGGGATACCACTTGACGAGCGTGTCGGCCAACGGCAAGGCGTCGGCGAATAGCCGCGCTTCGACCTGGGCGTCCACCAGGTTTGCCATGATGTACTTGTTGAACGGCTCGAGCGCGCGGGCCCGCTTGAAGACCGGGATCGCCTCGCCGAAGGCGCCGACCCGCAGCAGCCCAACACCGAGCTCGTTCCATTCCCCGAACGTGTAGTCCTCACGCCGCGTCAGTTCGGCGAACATCTCTGCGGACCGATCCCGCTCCCCGGCCTGCGCGAGCAGGACGGCGTAGTTGACGCGGGCAAAGGTGTCATCCGGATAGCTCGCCGTGTAAGCGTCGTAGATCTCCAACGCCTCCCCCACCCTCTGAACGCTCGTCAGCAGCTCCGCCAGATTGATGGTCGCGGCGCGACGTGGCTCCGGCTCCCTGGCTACCTCTCTGGAGATCCGATAGGACTGGATCGCTTTCTCGAGATCTCCCTGCTCGTGATAGATGAAGGCCGCGTTGTTGTAGGAGCGCGCATCCCGCTGAATGACGTTCGCTTTCTCGAAGGCCGCCAGCGCGATGGTCATGTCGCCGGCGGCAAAGGCCTGGAGCCCCTCATTGTACGAGGTTACCCAACCGACGCGGCGCGTCTGCTCTGCCCGCTCCCGGCATCCAGGCGCCACCTCTAGCAGGCGGTCCAGCATCGAGTCCGCAGCCACGTAGTCGCCGAGGCCGACGAAGACCTCGCCGTACAGCCAGAGTGTGGCCGCATCGTTCGGCGATCCCGAGATCGCCAGCTCGAGCTGTTCGAGCGCCCTCTGATAGTAGGGAGCACGCTCGGCCGCGTCCTCCACACCACGGGCGTTTTGAATCTGGCTAGCAGCTTCGTTCGTGTAGTCGTTGGCCTCGAGTGGGCACTCCTGCGCGGGAAGGGCCCGCGCGAACAATGGGAGGAGCAGTAGGCTTGCACTCAGGATCGAGCCTCTCGGTCCGGCGCTCATCATAGGTCACTCACCCTCCAAATTGCACTCCAGCGTTCACCGGATGTTCCTGCAATCCGGCACTTCGGTTCGCCCGCACAAGCTGGCAACAGCCGAGAACGGCCTTCGCCACATTAGGCACTGGATCGCGCCTGTCAATGGTTGTGCAGGCGCGTACCGAGATGACACCGCAGGGATACCAGTCCTCATTACCCGAGAGTCGCCGGCCCGTTCCGAGGCAACGCGCTTGAGAGCGGCGGCCAGGTGTGGGCCGTTGGGGATCCCGTTCCTCCGTGCGGGGTAGCCTGCTAAGGTCGACCCACATTATTGTATGCGGGCGCGGGAAGGCAGCGGTCATGGGTTACTCGTGGCCCTCGAAGGTCCCAGGCGCGTACGAAAACCACAGAGCGAGGCTACCTAAGAGCCTGATGTTCGAGCGCACAATCCGACGTATTCAGAAGCCGCGCTCCAAGCGCGTATCGGAGCCCGCCGAGCAGCGCGCGGGCCCCGCGGAGGAGCGGCCCGGCCTCTTCTCCCGCATCGCCCGGCGCTGGCGTCCCTGGCACACGGTGCTGGCCCTGAGCCTGTTGTTCCTCTGCTTCCTGGGTCTGGGGCTGGTTTGGACGGCATGGAACCGTGTATGCCTGGACGATCGCTGCCCGTCCATCGCCCAGATTACCGTCTGGGAGCCTGATGAGTCTTCGAAGCTCTATGCCGCCGACGGCAGCCTGATCCACGAGTTCTTCCAGCAGCGGCGAACGGTGATCGATCTGGGGGACCTGCCGGAGTACGTCCTGCAGGCGTTCGTGGCCATCGAAGACAAGCGCTTCTACCGGCACCACGGACTCGACTATCTGCGGACAACGCGGGCGACCGTCGAGTACGCCATCTACGGTCCGGGGCGCCCGGGCGGCAGCACGATAACACAGCAGCTGGCGCGCAATCAGTTTACGGAGAGCATCGGTTTCGCGGTGTCGCCACTGCGTAAGGTGAAGGAAGCGAAGGTCGCCCGTGACATCGAGCGGCTGTACACGAAGGAGGAGATCCTCGAGGGCTACCTGAACCAGATAAATTTCGGGCACGGCTGGTACGGGATCGAGACGGCTTCGCAGAACTACTGCGGCAAGTCCGCCAGTCAGCTCAACCTGCCGGACGCGGCACTGCTCGCCGCGCTTCCCAAGGCGCCCTCGCGCTACTCGCCGTTCCTGCACCCCGAGGCTGCATTGCAGCGGCGCAACTTGGTGCTCGACCTGATGGTGCAGCAGGGGTATCTGGGCAGGGCCGAAGCGGAGGCGGCGAAGGCGTACCCGCTTCCCCGCTCGCGGAGCAGCGGTCGGGAGGACCAGATCGCGCCGTATTTTGTCGAGTGGGTGCGCCAAATGCTGGATGATCGTTTCGGTGCGGATCTGTACCGGGCCGGTTTTCGGATCTACACGACGCTCGATCTGGAGATGCAGGCGATCGCCGACTCGGCGCTAAAGGCGCAGCTCACGTTTCTCGAGTCGCTGCGGGAAGACTACGAGCACATGACCTACGAGGAGGCGCTGAAGCTGCCGCCCGACTCGATCGACTGGCACCAGACACCGTACCTGCAGGGGATGTTTGTAGCTCTCGATCCAACGACCGGTTACGTACGCGCCCTGATCGGCGGCCGCGATTGGAACCACTCGAAGTTCAACAGGGCGACGCAGGCGATGCGACAGACCGGTTCGGCGTTCAAGCCCTTCGTCTACACGGCGGCGCTGGCGAGCGACTATCCGGTCTCGTACGTCATCTACGACGCGCCGCTCGAGCTGGACCAGTACGACCCCGAGGGTGACTCGACCTGGATCTGGTCGCCCAAGAACTACAACAACCGGTTCAACGGCCCGATGACGCTGCGCGACGCGCTGCGCAGATCGATCAACGTAGTGACCGTCAAGCTGTCGCAGGAGATAGGCATGGAGTCGGTGGGCCAGCTGGCGCGTCGCATGGGGATCAGCACCCCGATCCCACGGGTCTCCGCCGCGGCGATCGGCGCCGCGGACGTGTTGCCGCTGCAGCTGGTTGAGTCGTTCACCACGTACGCCAACCTCGGTGTCCACGTAACGCCGCAGCCGATACTGCGGATCGAGGACAAGACGGGTCGCGTCATCTGGGAGGCGGAACCGAAGCAGGAACGTATCCTCGACCCACAGGCCGCCTGGATCATGCTGACGATCCTGCGGGATGTGGTGAATACCGGAACGGCGTATCGGATCCGGCAGGACTATCTAGCGCCTGAGATCCCCGCCGCCGGGAAAACTGGGACGACGAACGACGAGACGAACATCTGGTTCGTCGGCTTCACCCCCGATCTTCTGGCGGGCGTCTGGATCGGCCTCGACGAGCCTAAGCCGATCTTCACGGGGGCTGTGGGCGGCGCGCACGCGGCACCAGTGTGGGGCGCCTTTATGCAGCGGGTCTTCCAGACCCGACCGATACCCGAGCCCTGGGAACCGCCTGGCGGCCTCGTCTACCGAACGATCGACAAGCTGAGCGGCAAGCTGGTCACCGAGTACTGCCCGCTGGACGGCATCTACACCGAAGTTTACCTGCCCGGGACCGAGCCGCTGGAGGAATGCGACCTGCACCAGCCGACGCCGTGGGGGATCCCGCCGCCAAGTCGGAACGGGGGAAGCGGCAACTGAGATCGTGTTGGGAATCGGGGATTCGGTGATTCGAGGAATGCGAGTTGAGAATCCGAGGCA
The DNA here is from genome assembly GCA_039589355.1 of Gemmatimonadota bacterium. GTDB lineage: Bacteria > Gemmatimonadota > Gemmatimonadetes > Palauibacterales > KS3-K002. The sequence continues at coordinate 6,492 of JBDHHM010000088.1, forward strand.
TCCGTGGAATCCGTGGAGTCGGGGACTGAGGGAAGGGCAACACGATTCCCAAACCCTCCATTCCACGGATTCCACGGATGCCTCGGACTCCTAATTCCTATTGACTAATTCCCCGAATCCCCGAATCCCCGAATCCCCAACTCCCATCTCCCTAGCGACAGAGCAGGCACGGCTCCTCTTTCATAAGCGCCTCGATCTCCTCAACCCCCTTCGGAGCATGAGCTGACAACACCTCGTGGCCGTCCTCGGTCACCAGCACGTCATCCTCGATACGCACGCCCAGACTTTCGTCGGCCAGGTAGATGCCCGGCTCGATCGTGAGCACCATGCCCGGCTCCAGCGGCCGTCCGTAGCCGCCCACGTCGTGCACGTCCATTCCAATCCAGTGACCGAGGCCGTGCCTGAAATAGCGATCGCAGGTCGCGTCGCCACAGAGCGCGTCCGAGTGCTCCCTCATGTGACGGCGAGCGATCTGCTCCGTGAACTTCCCGCTCACCGGGAACGTCCGTGTGACGTCTGCCGTGTAGTAGCCGTATTCGGCGCCCACGTCGACCACGACCAGGTCGCCTTCCTCCATTCGACGCCGGTTCTTATCGTGGTGTAGAATCACGCTGTTCGGTCCCGAACCGACTATGCTCGGATAGCCGACCCGCTCCGCGCCGAGCGAGTGGAAGACGTACTCGACGACGGCCTCGAGCTGGTACTCGTACATTCCGGGCCGAATAGCCTTCATCGCCTCGCGTTGAGCCTCAGCGG
>JBDHHM010000089.1:0-6553 GCA_039589355.1 Gemmatimonadota bacterium
CGGCTGAGATTGCGGGGCTGGGCCTAAATTGAGCCACACACGCCGGGATTTCCTCAAGGTGAGCGCGACCGCGGGCGGTGGCCTGGTTATTGGAATACGCATGCCGCGTTGGCTCGATGCGGCCGTGCCAGGCGACGCGATCACCTCTTTCACCCCAAACGCATTTCTCCAGATCGATCCCAACGGCACCGTCACGATCACGGTGCCGCGGCCGGAGATGGGGCAAGGTGTTCGCACTGCTTTGCCGATGCTCGTGGCGGAGGAGCTCGAGGCGGACTGGGAGCGGATACGGATCGAGCAGGCGGATCTGGACGAGCGGTACGGCCCCCAATACGCCGGCGGCAGTAACAGCGTACGCCGATCATGGCAGCTGCTTCGCGAGGCGGGCGCTGCGGCGCGAGAGTTACTCGTCCAGGCGGCGGCGGCCCGCTGGCAAGTGCCCGCCCAGAGCTGCTACGCCCGGGAAGGTCGAGTGCACCACCGGCCGACCGGCAGGCGTCTCGGCTATGGCGAACTCGCTGGGGATGCGGCGTCGCTCATGCCGCCCGGCGAGGTGGTCCTCAAGGATCGAAGCGAGTTCCGCATCGTCGGCCGTCCGGCCCAAAACCTCGACACACCCGCGATCGTCGATGGGAGCCTGCGGTTCGGTCTCGACGTCAAAGTTCCCGGCATGCTCTACGCGGCGATCGAGCGCAGTCCGGTGTTCGGGGGCAGACTCGCGTCAATGGATGCGAGCCGAGCGCACGAGTTACCCGGCGTGCGGGAGGTGCTGGTGGTTGACGCGGACGCGATCGGCGAACTGCCGCCGAACAACCCCAGGGTGTCCCACGGAGTGGCGGTGTTGGCGGACTCGACCTGGGCGGCACTGCAGGGCCGGGTTGCACTCGAGCTGACGTGGGATGAGGGGGCCGGTCGCCAGGAGAGCAGCGACGCCTTCTGGCGGCTTTGTGAAGATGCGGGGGCGCGATCCGCCGAGCGAGTTATCCGCGAGGACGGCGATGTCGAGGAGCAGCTCGCCCGGTCGACGCAGCGAACCCGCTCCGTATACCAGGTTCCGTATCTGGCGCACGCTCAGATGGAACCACTCAACTGCACCGCCCGAGTGGAGGCGGACCGCTGCGAGATCTGGGCGCCCAACCAAAACCCGGCGAACGTTCGAGACGTGGCGGAGCTGGTAACGGGCCTCCCGGCCGAAGCGATAACGGTGCACCTCGAACGGATGGGTGGGGCGTTCGGCCGGCGTTTCTACGCCGATGACGTCGCCGAAGCGCTCTACATTGCCAAGGCGGTCGGCGCACCGGTGCAGGTGGTGTGGACGAGGGAGGACGACATGCGCCACGGTGCCTACCGACCGGCCGGCTACCACGTTATTGAAGCGGGGTTAGATACGCATGGCCGGCCAGCCGCCTGGACTCACCACCTGGTGAACGCCTCGCGGTACACTGGGCTGGGCCGTCTGGACCGACCACCCGGCGCCGGCGAGCTGTATGGGGATGACTTCCCCGCCGCGCTCATCCCGAACTTCCGGCTCAGCTACACCTCGATCGAGTCACGCGCTCCCCGAGGTCAGTGGCGCGGCATCGCTGACTCGGCCAACGTCTTCGTCGTGCAGAGCTTCCTCGCCGAGCTGGCGGGAATGGCGGGCCGTGATCCTCTCGACTTCCAGCTTCAGCTGCTCGGTCCACCCCGCGAGCTTCCGTACTCCAGCAGCACCTACAGCACGGGCCGGTTGCGGACCGTGCTCCAGCGGGCGGCAGAACGGGCCGGCTGGGGCGATCCGCTGACCTCCGGTCGCGGCCGCGGTATTGCCGGCAGCTACGCCAATTCGGCGTACGTGGCCCACGTCGCCGATGTTTCGGTGGACGACACAGGCACGGTGAGGGTCCACCGGGTAGTTTCGGCGGTCGATATCGGCCAGGTGGTAAACCCGGACGGCGTCGAAGCGCAGGTAGAGGGCTCCATCGTATTCGGTCTGTCAGCGATGCTGTACGGAGAGATCTCGATCCGCGATGGCGCGGTAGAGCAGAGCAACTTTCACGACTACCAGATTCTGCAGATCGACGAGATGCCGGAAGTCGAGGTGCACATCGTTGAGAGTCGCGAGCCCCCCATGGGCATGGGCGAGGGCGCGCTTCCCCCTCTCGCCCCCGCCGTCACCAACGCCATCTTCCACGCTACGGGTGTTCGCGTGCGACGCTTGCCGGTTGGCGACCAGCTTGGCCGGCGTGGGTAGAAGTAGGCCTCCGGTGCCCTATTGTCGCCGTTGACGCCTCAGACTTATTGTTTTGTCTACCGGGTGCCGACGGCGGGGCACCGGTCGAAGGTCCCAAAACGCGTTGGGCTTCGGCTCTTGAGGGTTCGAATCCCTCCCCGGGCATCGCGGTACACCTCTTGCCATATCGTGCGGCGCGATCCTACCCCCCGACCGCTACGTCACACAAGGAAGGGCACGATGGACTTCAAGGAAGTCAAGATCCCTGAGGGTGACCTCATTGGCTATAAGGACGGCGAGCTGATCATCGGCGATCACCCCGTGATCGGCGTTTTGCGTGGCGACGGCATTGGCCTGGACATCACGCCGGTGATGCGGGATGTAGTGGACGCGGCGGTGGAGAAAGCTTACACACGTGAGCGCGCGATCTCCTGGTGCCCGCTTTTTGCCGGTCTGGAGGGTCTGCATCACTACGACAGCGAGTTCCCGGACGAGACGGTTGAGGCGATTCGCTACTTGAGGGTCGCCATCAAGGGACCTTTCACCACACCGATCGGCGAGGAGACGCACGTCTGCCTGCACTGCGCCCACCAGCAGTACAAGCCGGGCACATGCGAGAAGTGTGGCAAGGACGACGGCGTCACCGAGCGATTCCGCTCGATCAACGTGCGCTTCCGGCAGCACCTCGACCTCTTCGCCTGCGTGCGCCCGGTCCGCTACTTCGAGGGCGTGCCGGCGCCCAACAAGTACGCCGACAAGGTGAACTTCATTCTCTTCCGCGAGAACACCGAGGACGTCTACGCCGGTTACGACTACGAGAACGGCAGCGAGATGGCGCGGGCGATCATCGCGTTAATCAAGGAGAAGACGGGCCGCGAGATCAGGGCGGATTCGGGTATCGGCGTGAAGCCGATCTCGGTGTTCGGCACCGAGCGAATCGTGCGCAAGGCGCTGCAATGGGCGCAGGCCCAGGGCCTTGCCTCTGTGACGTTGGTGCACAAAGGAAACATCATGAAGTTCACCGAGGGCTCGTTCGCCAAGTGGGGCTACGAGTTGGCGGAAAAGGAGTTCGGCGACGTCACGATCAGCGAGAAGCGGCTGTGGGACGAACTGGATGGGAAGATGCCGAAGGGCAAGATCCTGGTGAAGGACCGGATCGCCGACTCGATCTTCCAGCAGATCCAGACGCGGCCCGACGAGTACGATGTGTTCGCGCTGCCCAACCTGAACGGCGACTATCTGTCCGACGCCGCGATCGCGCTGGTCGGCGGCCTCGGGCTCGGTCCGGGCGCCAACATGTCGGACGAGGTGGCGCTGTTCGAGGCCACCCACGGCACGGCGCCGAAGTACACGGGCCAGGACAAGGTTAATCCCGGGTCGCTCATCCTGTCGGCGGTGATGATGCTCAACCATATGGGGTGGACCGAAGCGGCCGACATGATCATCGGCGGCATGGAGCAGGCCATCAAAGACGGCCACGTGACCTATGACCTTGCCCGCTTGATGAAGCGAGAGGGTCGAGAGGAAGTGAACGAGGTCTCTTGCTCCGGATTTGGAGAGGCGATCATTTCGCGGATGTAGTCGGACTCGACGTTCGCTCGTTCCGCTGTTTAGCTGGGCCGGCCGCCAGAGGCCGGCCCGGCTTTTTGCGATTAGCGCCCCGCGCGCCCTCACCATATCTTTGGCGGCTATATCTCGGGAACGAGAGGAGGATAGCGTGACCTGGTTCAAGTCAGCGGTGCTCGTAACGGCCGTGGTGGCGTGGGGCTGCGCCCCGGGCGAGCCTGCCCTGGTGGTCGGGGAGGTCGAGTTCTCGGCCCGCGCCGGTAGCGGCGAGCCGAACGTTTACGCGACGGCGGACGGTCGGGCGATCCTCACCTGGTTGGAGCCTGCGGGAGGTGAAGAATACGCCCTGCGTGTCGCGGTCCGAGACGCTGAGGGATGGTCGGCGCCGCAGACGGTTGCGGAAGGGCGCGACTTCTTCGTGAACTGGGCTGATTTCCCTTCGCTGGTCGAGCTGTCCGGCGGCACCTGGGTCGCGCATTGGCTCGAGAAGGTGGAGGCGAACCCGTACGCGTATCACGTCAGGCTGTCTCTGTCCCACGACCAGGGTGCGAGTTGGAGCGAGCCTATTGTGCCGCACGAGGACCGCTCACCCACCGAGCACGGTTTCGTCTCGATGGTGCCCTTGGGCGATGGGGCCGCTCTCGTCTGGTTGGATGGCCGGGGGATGAAGAGCGGTCCCGACGAGCTGGACAGGGGCGACATGAGCCTGCGGGCGACGACCGTTGACCCGGATGGTGGGCTGGGCTCCGATGTGCTTCTCGACGGTCGCACTTGCGAATGCTGTCAGACCGCGCTCGTTCGGGCAGGCGGCGGTCTCGTTGCAGCGTATCGTGACCGTAGCGCGGAGGAGATACGCAACATCGCAGTGGTTCGCTATGCGGACGGGTCGTGGAGCGAGCCGCTGCACGTCGCCGACGACAACTGGTACTATCCCGGTTGCCCGGTGAACGGACCGCAGCTCTCGGCGTTGGGGGATACGGTGGCCGTTGTCTGGTTCACGGCGCCGGAACATTCCGCCGCTGTGTACGCGGCCTTCTCGTACGATGCGGGCGTTTCGTTCGGTCCGCGGATCAGAATCGATGACGGCGATCCGCTCGGCCGCGTGGATGTCGAGCTGCTCCCCGATGGCCGTGCCGTTGTCATCTGGCTGGAGCGCACGGAGACTGCGGCCGAGATACGGGCGCGCCTCGTAGACGCCGGTGAAGGTGTGGGGCGCGTGCTACCCGTGTCGCAGACCGCTGAGACGAGGGCCAGCGGGTTCCCCCGCCTGGCGCGAGTCGGTGATGAGCTGCTCGTTACCTGGAGGCTGGTCGGGGAGGAGGGAGGGGTACGCGTGGCTGCGCTGCGGTTCGGCGAGTAGGCCCTGTGGTGCCTCGTCTACCAGCGGAACACCGTCTGGACACTCGACGTTCATCTGGCGTAGGCTGACCTTGAAACCACGTGAAGGGTGCCCATATGGAGCAACTCGCCGTACTCCTCGAGCGCTACGGGTACGGGCTCGTCTTCGCCGTCGGTTTCCTCGAGTACATCGGGGCTCCGATCGCCAGCGTGCCGATTCTCGTCGTGGCCGGTGCCCTGGCGTCTATGGGTATTCTTCCGCTGCCGGGCATCATCGTGGCAGCCGCGCTCGGCGGTCTCGCCAGTGACCTGATCTGGTACACAACGGCCCGGGTCCGGGGTAGGGGACTTGTGGATGCGGTCTGCGGTCTGGCGACCAATCCGATGGCCTGTGTCACTGTTGTCGAGAAGCGACTCTGCTCGATCGGACCGGTCTACCTGCTGCCGTCCAAATTCTTGCCGGGCGCCGGCAATCTCGCCGCGGCGGCATCGGGCTATGCGGGTATCGAGCTGCGCAAGTTCGTCGCTTTGGATGGGATGGCGCTGCTTCTCTGGGCTTCGGCGTACAGCAGCGCCGGCTGGATCTTCTCGGCTCAGGTCGAGCAGGTCATCTACTGGGCGAGCGGCTTCACTCTGTTGATCCTGGGCGGTGCCGCAGGACTCATCACCAGCGCCGGTGTCTGGAGGGTGTTGAAGGTTCGGATGCACCGTCCCCATCACGAGGCGGCGCGGGCCGCGGAGGCTGAAGAAGCTTACGGAGCAAGCCGGGCCACGGTCCAGCCGTCATCCCCTAGCGTGTAACGCAGACGGTCGTGAAGGCGGTTGGCGCGACCCTGCCAGAACTCGATCGCCTTGGGAATCACTCTATAGCCGCCCCAGAAGGGCGGCAGTGGTACTTCGGATCCCTTGTGGCGCGCCTCGTGCTCTCGGAAGGCTTCCTCCAAGTGCCGACGGTCATCGACTGGAGAGCTCTGATTGGAGGCCCAGGCGCCCAGCTGGCTGCCTCGCGGTCGCGTGGCGAAGTACTCTTGCGATTCCTCCTCCGGGAGCTTCTCCACCTCTCCCTCCACGCGTACCTGTCGTTGCAGGCGCGACCAGTGAAAGACCAGAGCCGCTCGGGGGTTGTCGGTGAGATCGCCCGCCTTGCGGCTCTCGTAGTTGGTGAAGAAGCGGAAGCCCCGCTGGTCGAAGCCCTTGAGCAGCATCAAGCGCGCCGACGGCGTGCCGTCCTTCGAGGCGGTGGCCAGCGTCATGGCCTCGGGGAGGTAGATGCCGGATCGTCTGGCGTCCCCGTACCATTCGCTGAACAGGGCGAGCGGATCGGGGCCGGCCGTCTCCTCGGCGAGCCCTTTGAGCACTCCGCGGCCCAGTATGAAAAGAGATCGCAGCCTGGCTAGAAGTGACGTGTGTGGGTTTTCGACTTTCACGATCTGATTG
>JBDHHM010000090.1:0-6548 GCA_039589355.1 Gemmatimonadota bacterium
CCCGTAGGTTCGCGGCAGGCGAACCTGCGCGGCGACGACGCCCTGCGGCTCGAAGCCCAGATCCTCCTGCCGCAGTTGCAGGAAGCTGCGGATCAGCAGTCCGGACCCAACCAGCAGCATGAGCGAAAGCGCCACCTGCCCCACCACCAGCATGTTCTGCGCTCCCAGGCCGCCGGCGCGCCGCTGGCCGCGGTGCCCCTCCTTCAGCGACTGGACCAGATCGAGCTGCGGTGCCTGGAACGCCGGGGCGAGCCCGAACAGCAGGCCGGTGGCCACCGAGATCACGAAAGTGAAGAGCAGCGCTGTGCCGTCGACACCGACACCGGCGAGGCGCGGCAAAGAGCCGGCGCCCAGATCACCCAGCGCCCGTAGCGCGCCGTAGGCGAGGGCCACACCGAGGACGCCGCCGACGAGCGCCAGCACCACGCTCTCGGTGAGCACCTGCCGGGCGATCCGCCCGCGCGACGCCCCCAGCGCAACGCGCACCGCGACTTCGCCCTCGCGCCCCGCGGCCCGGGCGAGCAGCAGCGCCGCGACGTTGGCGCAGGCGACGAGCAGCACCAGGCCCACGGCGCCAAGCAGCAGCCAGAGCACCCCGCGCACACCGCCGACGAATACCTCGTGCAGCGAGACCAGCGACACGCTCCAGCCCTGTTTCACATCGGGATACGCTTCGGCGATGCCCCCGGCGATGCTCACCATCTCCGCCTCCGCCCGCTCCAACGTGACCCCCGGGTTCAGCCGGCCGAAGATCAGGAAGTTGTTGTTACCCCGACCCTGGGCCGCCGGGTCGGTCATGCGCATCGGCCGCCACAGCTGGGCCCAGGACGGGAAGGCGAACCCGGCGGGCATCACGCCGACCACTTCGTAGGGATTCTCGTCCAGGACCAGTACCTGGCCGATGATGCCGGGGTCGCCGCCGAAGCGGCTCTGCCACAGCCCGTAGTCCAAGACGATCGGCTCGCCGCCGCCCGGCTGTTCATCCTCCAGCATGAAGCCGCGGCCGATTACCGGATCCACCCTCAGGGCGCGGAACGTGTTCCACGTCGCCTGGGTCCCCAGCACGACCTCCGGCTCGTCACCTCCGGTGATCACGTAGCGTTCGGGGAAGGTGTAATAGGCGGCGAGCTCCTCGAAGGCGGTGTTGCTGGCCCGGTAGTCCATGTAGTCGACCGCCGAGATCGTGTTTCTACTGCCCGTCGGCGTGCGGCCCCACATCCAGGCCAGGCGGTCGGCCTCCGGGTACGGCAGCGGCTCGAGCAGCACCGAGTCGACGACGCTGAACATCGCCGCATTGGCGCCGAGACCGACGCCGAGGATCAGAACCACGAGCAGCGAGAAGAGCGGGCGCCGCACCATGGAACGGAAGGCGAAGCGCAGATCGGACCAAACGGATGCAAGCATGGAAGCCTCTCCGGTGGGGCGCACAAGCACCGCTAGGCACGAGGAGATTAGCGATCTGAATCTACCCGCACTACGGTGACGAGCCGGCAGCGGTTTCCCTCGAAACGTTGGACAACCGCCCGTCGTGTAGGGTTGCGAACCGCTGACACGCCGGGCCGGTGACTCTCGTAGTGCATCGTGTACCGACATCGCCTTCGAGCCACAGACGCGTGCAACCCTTCGCCGGGCGCGTCCGTCTGATCTTACAGGACCACGAGGTAGTCGCCGAAAAGGAGAACAGCGATGAGAGCAGGAATGGTATGCCTGCTGCTGCCAGTGCTGCTGGCGGCAGCGGCGACCGGTCACGCCCAGGGAACGGTGGACTACCTGGTCCGGGTCGAGGACCCCGGCTCCCAGCTGTACCACGTGGAGACCGTGCTGCCCGCCACCGGCGCGGCGACACTCGTCTCGCTTCCCTCCTGGACGCCGGGCGCCTACCACATCGAGAACTACGCCCGTTACGTGCGCGACTTCAGCGCCAGCGACGGGGATGGGACGCCACTCCGCTGGGAGAAGGTCGACAAGGACACGTGGCGGGTCCACTGCGATGGCGCGCGGCGCGTCCGCGTAAGCTTCAACTTCTACGCCGATGACCCGACGCTGGCCGGTAGCGTGCTGCGGCCCGACTTCGGGTTCTTCAACGGAACGAACCTGTTCGTCTACCCGGAGAAGCGGTACGACCACCCCGCCCGTATCCGGTTCGAGCTTCCCGAGGGCTGGCGCGTGGCCACCGAGCTGATGGAGAGCGGTGAACCCGGCGTGTACCTGGCCGCCGACTATCACGAATTGGTGGACAACCCGACGTTCGTCGGCCATTTCGCCATCGACAGCGTTCAGGCCGACGGGGTGTGGACGCGGCTGGCCGTCTACCCGGCCGACGCCGTCAACGACGCCGGCCGCCGGCAGATGTTGGAGGCGCTGGGTAAGATCGCCGACAACGCGCACGACCTGTTCGGCGATCCACCGTACGAGCGCTATACGACGCTCCTATATCTATATGAAGGCAATCCGACCGGCGGCGGCGGCCTCGAGCACTCGAACTCGCACCTCGACATCGGCCCGGCGATGGTTCTGCAGAGCGAAGAAGCGATTCGCGATTGGACCTACGGGCTCTTCTCCCACGAGTACTATCACGCCTGGAACGTGAAGCGGATCCGCCCCGCCGAGATGTGGCCCTACGACTACGACGACGAGCAGTACACGCCGCTCCTCTGGATATCGGAGGGCTTCACCAGCTATTACGGCCCGCTGATCCTGGTACGCACCGGGCTTACCAGCGAGACCGGATTCTGGGGATCGATGCAGGGCAACGTGAGCAGCGTGGAGGACCAGCCCTACCAGGAGTCGGTCGAGGACGTGAGCCTGACCACCTGGATCTCACCGATCCCGATCAGCGGCGGCTACTACTACAGCAAGGGCTCGCTGATCGGCCTGCTGCTCGACATCAAGATCCGTAACGCCACCGATAATCGGCACAGCATGGACGAAGTGATGTACCGGCTGTACCACGACCACTACGAGCGCGGCCGCGGGTTTACCACCGAGGATTTCCTGCGCTACGTCGGCGAGCACATCGGCGACGACGAGATGGAGCGGTTCTATCGCGACCACATCGACGGCCGCGTGGCGCTGCCCTACGCCGAGGTTCTGGCGCTGGCCGGGATGAGCTTCGATGTGGACACCATCGTCGAGCCGCTACTGGGGATCTACACGGACTACAGCCAGGAAGGGCGTGTGCTCGTGGGCGGTACGGTGCCGGGCAGTTCGGCGATCGAGGCGGGTCTGCAGGCCGGTGACCAGCTACTTCGCGTCGGCCACGTCGACGTAGAAGCTGAAGGCTGGGCCCCGCGGTTCCGAGAGGTCTACGCCGACTCGACTGGAGTGCCGTTCACTGTCGAGTTCCTGCGGAACGGCGAGCCGATGACCGGGGACGCCCACATAGCCACACAGACGCGACTCGAGTATCAGATCAGGCCGCTGGCGAACGCGAGCGAGCGCCAGTTGATGATCCGGCGCGGTGTGGTCGAAGGTGTGACGCGCTGATTGCGCCCCACATGTCGGGGCCGCCCCGGAACGCAAAGCCCGGAGGATATCCTCCGGGCTTTGTCGTTGCAGAGCGGTGCGCGGCGTTCAGCTAGCCCGCGTAGTTGTTACGTACCTGCGACTCGTTAGCGCCTCCGGCCAGCGCACCGTGCATAATCCCCCGGTGGCCGCCTCCCGGCTCAGCGTCTCCCCGGCGGCCTCGGCACTTCCACCAGCTCGCCCGGGTCCGGTCGGATGCCCAGCTCGTCGAGTCGTCGGTAGAGCGCCGGCATCTCATCCTCGATGATGGCGTTCAGCCGCTCGATCAGCCCCGGCGCCTCGTCCCACGCCTCGTCCAGCTGGCGGAGCTGGTCCTCCGTCGGCCGGCCGCTCGATCCCTCGATCCGGGAGTAGAGCCGACGCACGTCACGGTTCACATCCCCCAGCTCGTCGTCCAGCGTGTCCACCCGTGCCCGCAGCGAGTCCAGGTCCGTGACCAGATCGTCCGGCACGTCGTCGCGCCCGTCCACCAACCTCTTCACGTCCGCCAGCCGCCTGTTCAGCGTGTCGGCCTGCTGATTCGCCAGGTACAGGGGCCCGACCAGCTCGTAGACGGAGCGGGCGGCATCCCAGCGCACCTCCAGCTCGTCGCGGCCGACCTCGACCCGGGGGTCCCAAGCGACTTCGAGCTCGTCGCTCTGCGTCGCGCCGCCGGCATCCAGCCGAACGGTGTAGGTGCCGGGCAGTACCCGAATGCCGCGTGCCCCGCGGAAGAACCCGCCCCGCTCTTCCTCCGGCGGCTCGTAGGGCGGCTCGGTCCGCAGGTCCCAGGCGACCTGGTGCAGCCCGCGCGTGCCCGGGCCCTCCAGCTCCCGGACGAGCTGGCCCTCGGCGTCCAGGATCGTCAGCGTGATCGTCGGCTCCTCTTCCGCGTCTCTACCGGGACCACGGGCCTGGCCCCCGCCGTCGTCCCCGTCCGTCCCGGCCTGGGCCACGGTGGTCGCCGCGACCTCGCGGCCCAGCCAGTACCGGATCACGGCGCCGCGCGCCGGGTTCGTGCCGGCGAATGCGCCCGCCGGCCGCGGCTCCCAGCTGGTCAGGTTCCGAACCACTGCGTCGCCCAGCTCGAACAGAAGCAGGGGCCGGGCGAGCAGCTCCTCGGTCACGGCTCGTAGGGGCGCCAGGTCGTCGAGGATCCAGACGCTCCGGCCGTGGGTGCCGAGGACCAGGTCGTCGTCCCGCGGGTGCACGATGATGTCGTCTACGGGGACGGTCGGCAGGTTCGCCATCCGGGTCCAGCGGCGCCCGCGGTCCGTCGTCACGTAGACGCCGACCTCGTTGCCGACGAAGAGCAGCTCCGGGTCGGCCGAATGCTCGGCGATCACGTTCACCGACCAGGCCGGCAGCCCTTCAGTGATCCGGCGCCAGCGCCGCCCGGTGTCCTCGCTCACGTAGACGTAGGCCGCGTAGTCGTCGTTGTAGTGGCCATCGAAGCTCGCGTAGACCCGGCCGGCCGCATGGTGCGACGCCACGACCCGGCTGACGTAGGTTCCGCGCGGAAGCTCGGGCACGCGCTCTACCACGTTGGTCCAGGTCGCGCCGCCGTCCTGGGTGACCTGCAGGTTGCCGTCGTCCGTCCCCACGTAGAGCACTGCCGGGTCCAGCGGCGACTCGGCGATGGTCGTCGCGTTACCGAAGGACGAGATCCCGTCGTTCCTCGACAGGATCGAGTCGGACGCCAGCTTCACACCCATGATCGTCAGGCTATCCCGGTCGATCCGTCGTGTGAGGTCCGGGCTCACCTGGACCCACGAGTGCCCGCGGTCCGGCGACCTGAACAGCAGGTTCGAGCCGTAGTAGACGACCGAGGGGTCGTGGTGTGAGAGTAGCAGCGGCGAGTTCCAGTTGAACCGCAGCTCCGCCTCCTCCTCCGACTCGAACTGCGCCTCGTACTCCGGCTTCGGCTGCGGCCGGATCGACTGATCCTCGTGCCCCGCCAGGTCGATCCGGCTCAGGTTTCCGTTCTGCGACTCGGCGAACAGGATCGACGGGTCGGTCGGATCGATTCGGGCGTAGAAGCCGTCGCCACCGTTCACCTCGCCCCAGCGGCCGTTTAGGATGCCGTTCGTGGTGTACGTCTCGTTCGGCCCGCACCAAGTGCCGTTGTCCTGCAGGCCGCCGCAGACGTTGTACGGCTCGGACATGTCCACACCGATCTCGTAATACTGACCGAGCGCCATGTTGTCGTACATCCGCCAACTCGCGCCCCGGTCGAACGACACATAGACACCGCCGTCGTTGCCCAGCAGCAGGTGGTCGGAGTCGCCGGGGTCGATCCAGATGGCGTGGTGATCCACGTGGACGCCCGGGAACCGGTAATCCTCGAACGTCTTTCCGCCGTCGCTCGAGATATAGAATGACGTGCCGCCCAGGTAGATCCGCTGCGGGTCGGTCGGGTCGATCCGGATCTGCGAATAGTACATCGGCCGTGGGTTCGTCTCGCTCACCTGTTCCCAGGTCGCACCCCGGTCAGCGGATCGGTAGATACCCTCCGCGTCGCCCATGGCCTCGACGATCGCGTAGACGATTCGCGGGTCCCCGCGATAGATATCGAGGCCGATCCGGCCCATGTCGCCCTCGGGCAGACCCTCCGTCAGCTCCTGCCAGGTCGCCCCGCCGTCCCGCGTCCGGTAGATCCCGCTGCCCGGGCCGCCGCCGTTGAACCCGAAGTTCGTACGCCGCCGCTGGTACATCGCGGCGTAGAGGATGCGCGGGTCCTGCGGGTCCATCGCCAGATCGATGGCGCCCGTGTGCTCGTCCACGTACAGCACCTTCTCCCAGGTCGCGCCGCCGTCCGTCGTGCGGTAGACGCCGCGCTCCGGGTTCGGGCCCCAGAGGTGACCGACCGCGGCGACGTAGACGATCTCCGGGTTCGTCGGGTGGATCCGGATCCGGCTGATGTGGCGCGTCGCCTCCAGCCCTATGTACGCCCACTTCTTGCCGCCGTCCACCGACTTGAAGACGCCCAGGCCCCACGGCGAGGACTGGCGGTTCTGCGGTTCGCCGGTGCCGACCCAGACGAT
>JBDHHM010000091.1:0-6547 GCA_039589355.1 Gemmatimonadota bacterium
CCGACGGAATCTGGCGCGATCCCGCGACCGGCCGCAATATACGTAGTTACGCGCAGATCGCTGCAAAACCGGGGCCGCCGAAGGCCCCGATCGACGGCATCCTCCCCCGCCGTCCGGCCGTGGGCTGCCCGCTCGGATGAACCGTATCCGAGTCCGCCGGTGTAGAAGAGAGCCGGCCGGTTACCGCAACCGTACTAGACACCAGCACGACTACAGTGAGCGACGCTCAGGACAAGGCGGAAGGCCGCGAAGAGCGGCAGGTAGGTCCGTTCAGGCCTGCGTGGTGGCTGCGCGGTCGACATCGCCAGACCATCTGGAACCGGATGCTGCGGCCTCGTCAGCAGGTCGCCACCACCCGGGCCCGCTGGACCACGCCGGACGGCGACTTCCTCGACCTGGACTTCATGGACGGACCGGTAGCGTCGCCACAGCTGCTGCTGGTGCACGGGCTCGAGGGCTCCTCCGATCGGAAGTACGTGCGCGGGTTCCTCGCCCTGGCGGCGGAACGCGGCTGGCGCGGCGTTGCTCTCAACTTCCGAGGCTGCAGCGGGACGCCGAACCGCGCGCCGCGGCTCTATCACTCCGGCGAAACCACCGACCTCGACTGGGTGATCGGCGAGCTGGCGAAGCGGGACCCCGGAGCACCGATCCTACCGGTCGGAGTGTCACTGGGTGGGAACGTACTGCTCAAGTGGTTGGGCGAGGAGGGAGAGCACGTGGCTGATGAGGTCGCGGCGGCTGCGGCCATCTCGACGCCTTACGACCTGGCGGCAGCGGCCGAGAAGATGTCGCGCGGCATCGGGAGGCTGTACACTCACTTCTTCCTGCGCACCCTCAAGGAGAAGGCGCTGCTCAAAGCCGAGCAGTACCCCGATATCCTGGACGCCGCAGCGATCCGCCGGGCCCGGAACTGGCGCCAGTACGACGACGTCGCGACCGCCCCCCTGCACGGCTTCCGTGACGCCGCCGACTACTGGGAGCGCTCGAGCTCGATCAACTTCCTAGACCAGATCCGCCGCCCCGTGTTGCTGCTCAGCGCTAGAGACGACCCGTTCATCCCGGAATCCACGCTGCCGGTCGAGGCGGTCGAGCGCTCACCGTGGCTGCACGCCGAGTTCACGGCGCACGGCGGCCACGCCGGCTTCGTCGCCGGTACACTTCCCTGGCGACCGATCTACTGGGCAGAGCGCCGCGCCGTCGAGTTCCTGGCCAGCTTTGCCCCGAGCATCCGCCCGACCCGCACGCCGTCCGTGCGCCCGGACGCCGAGCCGACGCCCTGAGCGGCGCTACTGCCGACGAGCGCTCGTCGGCACGGTGAACAGCAGATTGCCACCCTCGGTCGGCGCGATGATGACATTGCCTTCCTTCTGCCCGACCTCCTGCAGCGTCTGCATATAGAAGTACGACAGGTACGCGGAAGTCAGGCTCTCGCCGATTATGTTCTGCGAGTCACGGATACCCAGAGCCTCCTGCCGCTTCTGCTCCGCCTGCTCCATGACGATCTCGGTCTGGAACACCTGCGCCTGTACTTCCTGCTCGCGCTGCAACTTCAGCTCGATCGCCTCTCGCACCGCCTGCGGCGGCTGGATCTCGCGGACGAAGAAGCGGACGACCTCGATGCCCTTGGGTTCCAGCTCCTGGTCCATCAGCTCTTCCACCCGCGACGCGATCCCCAACCGCTCGGTGGAGAGGATCTCGGTCCCGGTGAGCTCCGCGATCGCGTCACGTAGGGCGGTCCGATACGTCGTGTACACATACTGGTTGACGGCGCGCATATCGCCAACGACCAGGAAGAGCTCGACAACCATCTCCGGCAAGACGCGGTAGCGATAGGAAGCATCCACGGTGATGTTCAGCTGGTCCGCCGTGAGCGCGTCGGCGACCTCGCTCTGCGCGCCCGCCGGCCACTGGATCTCACGGGTCTCGTACTTCGAGTACTGCTTCCAGAAGACGGCCGGAGCCGCGAAGTACAGGCCCTGCTTATGGGACTGCTCACCTACGGCCCCCGTGATCGGGTTCTTCAGCACTGCCACCTCGTAGTCGGCGATGGTCGTGCAGGAAAACGGGAGCGTGACCGCGAACAGGAGCACGGCCGCCGTCGGCACCATCACCATGGACTTGGCGAGCGAGGGTCGCCGCATCGCGCGGAACTCGCGAGGAATGATCGGGTCTGCCATAATCTCACCTCTCCAGTCTGGAGTATCCAAGTTCAATGTTCATGATCATCTACACGACCGACTACTGCTTTATTCTCTTATCCGAGAGGAATTAGCCGTCCCCCGATTTTTCCCTCTCTTTCCGGATCCCCAAGGTCAGGAACACCAGGAAGCCGCCCCAGATGAATCCGCAGGTCAGCGCCATGGCAACTATCGCAGAGGTATTCACAATCTCTCTTCCCCTTGCCGGTTCAAGCTCGGGCCGCGAGCGGCTCGAAGCTAGCGGTGAAATGCCGCAGGAACGGCGCCTGGTAAGTTAAGCGATAACCGCCGATCTGCTCGCGGCGCTTCCAGACCTCGATGATCGCCTCCACCGCGTAGTCGACGTGGCTCTGCGTGTACACTCGACGCGGTATCGCCAGCCGCAGCAACTCCTTCTCGGCGGGCGTCTCCTCGCCTGTTTCAGGATCGACGTGCCCGAACATCACGCTGCCGATCTCCACACCGCGGATTCCCGCTTCGACAAAGAACTCGACGGCCAGCGCGATGCCCGGATACTGAAGCGGCTCCAGGTGCGGCAGGAAGGCGCTGGCGTCGATGTAGATGGCGTGGCCGCCCGGCGGCTGCACGATCGGCACACCCTCCCGCGAGATGTGGTCACCCAGGTACTCGGTCGAGACGATCCGGTACTGCAGGTAGTCCTCGTGTACGACTTCCTCCAACCCGACGGCGATCGCCTCCAGGTCGCGTCCCGCCAGCCCGCCGTAGGTCGGATAGCCCTCGGTTAGAATCAACAGGTCCTTCTCCTGCCGGGCCAGCTCCTCGTCGTTCGTCGCCAGGAAGCCGCCGATGTTCGCCAGCCCATCCTTCTTCGCCGACATCGTGCAGCCGTCGGCATAACCCATCAAGACGCGCGCGATCTCGGCCACCGGCTTGCCCTCGAAGCCGGGCTCGCGTTGCTTGATGAAATAGGCGTTCTCGGCGAAGCGACAGGCGTCGATGTAGAACGGTATCCCATGCCGGCGGCAGATATCCGACACCGCGCGCACGTTGGCCATAGAAACCGGCTGACCGCCGCCCGAGTTGTTCGTGATCGTCATCATGACGAGCGGCACCTTCTCGGGGCCCTCCCGATCGAGCAATTCCTTTAGCGCATCCAGGTCCATGTTGCCCTTGAACGGGTGCGCTGTGGCGGTATCGCGCGATTCCGCACACGGCAGATCGAGGGCGGTAGCACCCCGGTATGCGATGTTGGCGCGGGTCGTGTCGAAGTGTGTGTTGTTCGGAACGATCTGGCCGGGCTTGCAGGTGACGTTGAACAGTATCCGCTCGGCCGCTCGCCCCTGGTGCGTCGGGATGATGTGCTTGAACGGGAAAAGTCGCTTCACCGACTCCTCGAATCGGTAGAACGACGGGCTCCCGGCGTACGACTCGTCACCTCGCATGATGGCAGCCCACTGATTCGAACTCATCGCGCCCGTACCGCTATCGGTGAGCAGGTCTATCAGAACATCGTCGGCATGCAGGCGGAAGACGTTGTAGGACGCTTCGCGGATCTTGGCCAGGCGCTCGGCGCGCGTGGTCATCCGGATCGGCTCGACCGCCTTGATCCTGAAAGGCTCGATGATCGTCTTTATAGCCATCGCTTCAGTGGCGGGCCTCAGCTGGACCCGCTCCCTCTCAGACCCAGCTCGTCCTGGATCTCAGTCATCGCCTCGATAACCAGCTGCACGTGTTCCGAGAATTCGACACCCAACTCCTCAACGCCCTTATTCACATCATCACGGTTCACACCCCGGGCGAAGCTCGCGTCTTTGAACTTCTTCTTCACCGACTTCACCTTCATGCCGTTGATGCCTTCGGGCCGCACGAGCGCACAGGCAGTAAGGAACCCGGTGAGCTCGTCGACGGCGAAAAGCGTCTTGGCCATCAAGGTCCCTCTTGGTACGCCGGTATGCTCGGCGTGCCCGAGGATCGCCTGCAGGATCTCGTCGGGATAGCCGTTCTCCCGCAGGATCTTGACGCCCGTGCTCGGGTGCTCGTCGTCGGACTTGCGCTCGTCGTTCGGCCAGCGCTCGTAGTCGAAATCGTGTAGCAGACCGGTGATGCCCCACAGCTCCTCGTCCTCGCCGAACTTGCGGGCGTAGACGCGCATCGCCGCCTCCACCGCATACATGTGCCGGCGCAGGTTCTCGTTTTGCGTGTACTCGTGCATCAAAGCCAACGCCTCCCCGCGACTCAGCTCCATGGCACAACCTCCCGTGTCATACTCAATATCCAACACCCGACATCCGATGATCAGATGTTCAAGTGGCTCTCAAGACCCAAGAGCCAACTCCCAATGATCGACATCCAAGGAGCAGTTCGCCTTGGATATCGATGATTGGACCTTGGAACTTGCCAGCTGAGAACAACTTGGGCATCTGATCAATGAGTGTCGGATATTGGATATTGAATCTAAACACCCCCAGCACTGGGACATAGACCCCCCAGCGAACAGCCATCGCATTGCGGGCGCCGCGCGCTGCACCTGTAGCGCCCGTGCTGGATCATGCGCAGCGAAAACTCGGTCCACCCGTCCTGCGGGACCAACTTCATCAGGTCTCGTTCGATTTTGTCGGGGTCGTCCTGGTCGCTGAGCTCGAGGCGCTGCGAGACCCGTTTCACGTGCGTGTCTACGGCGATCCCCTCGTTCACACGGAAGCCCGAGCCGAGGATCACGTTTGCCGTCTTGCGACCGATCCCGGCGAGCCGCACCAACTCGTCCATCGTACCGGGGACGATTCCGCCGTGCACTTCGACCAACGAGCGAGCGAAGGAGATCACCGAGCGCGTCTTATTCCGAAAGAACCCCGTCGACCGGATCTCTTCCTGGAACACGTCGGGATCCGCGTTGGCGTAGTCTTCCGCAGTCCGGTATTTCCTGAACAGCTCCTTCGTGACCTCATTTACACGCGCGTCGGTACACTGGGCCGAGAGGATCGTGGCGACTGCCAGCTCCAGCGGGTTGCCGAACTCGAGCTCGATCCTGGCCGGGTACGCCTCAGCCAGTCGCTCGACGATCCGGCTGGCACGCCTCTTCAAAGCGGTTGCAGATTCTTGCCTTTTCTTCCTGGCCGACACCGGGCCTCCATCGGGGTGCTCTCAACATCAATGCAGCTGCTGGTACCTATCCAGCCACGCCGCCACGTCCGCGTTCGATATCAGGCCCTCCAGGCGCCCGTCTTCGACGACAAGAGCACGCCCTACACCGGCCTTCTCGAGCTTGGTCAGCACCTGGGCCAGCGAGTCCTCCGGACGAACCGTTACAGCCTCGCAGATCTGGGTCATCACGCTGCTCACCTGCGTCGTGGGCCACTTGTCCCGATCGATCTCCTTGACCTGCCTCAGCGTGATGAGTCCCAACGGCCGACCAGCGCTGTCGAGCACCGGAAAGACGCTATAGCGGCGCATGAGAAAGTAGTTGTCGACGAGATCCCTCAGCGTCACATCGGCGCCCACGGTCTCGGGATTGCGCGTCATCGCTTCCTTCACCTGCACGCCCTGGAGGATCCTCCGCATGCTCAGCTGCCGGTAGCTCGCCTCGGCCGCCTGTGAGAGGAACCAGCCGATGAAGATCAGCCAGATCCCGCTCATCAGGAGACCCTGGAACAGACTGAGGACGCCGAAGCCGATCATCACGTAGCCGAAGATCTGCCCGGTGAGCGACGCCAGGCGCGTCGCCTTGCGGACGTCCTTCGTTATATGCCAGACAAGGGAACGCAACAGGCGGCCACCGTCGAGCGGGAACCCGGGGATCAGGTTGAACACCGCAAGTATGAAATTGAGGATGGCTAGATACTCGGCGACGCCTGAAAACGCCCGGTGCAACCCCAGCGAATCCCCTACCCGCGCGAAGACGAGCAATACCCCACCGATCAGCGCACTGGAGAGTGGCCCGACGATGGTAATCAAGAACTCGTCCTTCGGGTTCGTCGCCTCGGACCGGATCCGGGCCATACCGCCGAAGATGAATAGTGTGATCCCCTCGACCTGGATGCCGCGCGCCCTCGCCATGGCCGAATGTGCCAGCTCGTGCAGCAGGACCGAAGCGAAGAAGAGCAAAGCGCCGATCAAGGCGATCGTGAAGTACGTGCCGACGCTCAGCCCAGGTATGTGTCGTGGGAACTCGCTCTGCGCGAACGTCCAGAGGACGAGGAGGAATACAACGAACCAGGAGTAATCCAGCCGGACCTCGAAACCGAAGAACCGACATAAACGGACCCCACCAGTCATCCGCAGCTCCGTTCGATCAGGGACACCCGGAAATGGCGCAGTGCCGTGGCGGCGCCGTGTTCGAGCGTTGTTCGCCCGCCGCTACCTTCCAGCGGTTCGCAAGATGCCGGATAGGC
>JBDHHM010000092.1:0-6536 GCA_039589355.1 Gemmatimonadota bacterium
CCCATCGAGCAGTGCACGCTGCATCTCATCGAGCATTGCGGGAATCCGAACGGTCGCCTCACCCTCGGGAATCGGGATCTTCCGCGCCTTGGAGTCCTGGGAGAAGCGCAACACCGCCATAACCTGCTGCTTCTCCAGATCCTTGGGCCCGATCTCGATGCGGATCGGTACGCCCTTCCCTTCCCACTCGTAGTACTTGGCGCCGGGGTTCAACGTGTCCCGGTCGTCGAACTTGACGCGCAAATCGCCGGCGAAGGCCTTCTGTAGCCGTGCGGCGGCCTCCAGCACGCGTGCCTTTTGATCGTCCGACTTCCAGATCGGCACTATGACTACCTGGATCGGAGCCAGCTTCGGCGGCAAGACGAGACCGATGTCATCGCTGTGCGTCATCACAAGGCCGCCGATCAAGCGAGTGGACACGCCCCACGACGTGCTCCAGATATACTCGTGCTCGCCACCTTCCGTCTGGTACTTCACGTCGAAGGCACGAGCGAAGTTCTGGCCGAGGTTATGCGATGTGCCCGCCTGCAGCGCCCAATTGTCCTGCATCATCGCCTCGCAGGCGTAGGTACTGTCGGCGCCGGCGAACTTGTCCCACTCCGTCTTGATCCCGGTCACCGGAGGCATGGCCATCCACTCCTCCATGAACTGCCGGTACAGCCCGAGGATCAGCAGCGTCTCGCGCTGCGCATCGTCCCAGGTGGCGTGGGCTGTATGCCCCTCCTGCCAAAGGAACTCGAGGGTCCGCAGGAACGGCCGGGTCCGCATCTCCCAGCGCACGATGTTCGCCCACTGGTTGATCAGCATCGGCAGGTCACGGTAGCTCTGGATCCAGTCGGCCATGATCGGCCAGATGATGGCCTCGGACGTCGGGCGCACGACGAGCGGCTCCTCGAGCTCCTTGCCACCTCCGTGTGTGACCAGAGCGATCTCCGGCGCGAACCCCTCGACGTGCTGGGCCTCCTTCTTCAAGAAGCTCTCGGGCAGGAAGAGCGGGAAGTAGGCGTTCTGGTGACCTGTCGCCTTGAACATCCCGTCCAGGGCCTTCTGCATGAGCTCCCAGATTGCATAGCCGTGCGGCCGGATCACCATGCACCCGCGCACCGGCGTGTACCCTGCCAGCTCGGCCCGCTGAACGACTCCGTTGTACCAGGCGGAGAAATCCTCACTCCGCGGGGTCAGCACTTTATCTTCAGCCATCGGCTTTCTCTAGTCCTCCGTCAGGCAGGTCCGCGCCGTCATCGCCGGCCTGCGGCTCCTGGTCCTTCGCTCTCTCGTTTCCAGACAGCAGCCAGAGGGCCACCGGCACCAGCGCGGCGGCGCCCACCCAGCTTATGATCCGCCCGTAGCGCCGTCCGAAGACGCGGCGCAGAAATCCCCTCGCGCCCACGATGGCTACGCTGCCTGCAACGGCACCGGCGCTCAACGGACCGAGCCGTTCCCAGGCGGGGCCCACTACCCGGTCGATCAGCGCATCGCTCATCGCCTCCATCGCCGCATCTTCATCGGCCGGCACCGTCTCCCAGCGCTCGCGCACGCTAGGCTTTCGGGCCGCCCGCCGCTCGCCGCTAGCCATCACCCAGCTCCGCGGCCATAGTCGAGCCCAAGTCGTCGAAGGGGACGACGCGTTCTTCGCCCGTCGACATATCGCGTATCCGAGCCTGGTTCGCCTCGACCTCTTGAGGCCCGATGATCACCGCCCGGCGGGCACCCAGCTGGTCAGCGCTTTTCAACTGGTTGCCGAGTCGGCGATCGCGGAACTCGAAGACCGCCGACAGGCCGGCCGACCTGATGGCTCGCGCGGCCCGTAGCGCCTGCCGCCGACCGTCGGCGCCGAGCCAGGCGACAAAACAGTCCAGTGCGCGACCGGGCTCGGGTAGCAGCCCGTGATCCCGCAACAATTCGGTGAGAACGACGTCGCCCATCCCAAACCCGAGTGCCGGCAAGTCGACGCCGGCGATCAACTGCAAGAGATTGTCGTAGCGGCCGCCACCGCATATCGCCCGCAGTTTTCGACCCGCGTCCCACAACTCGAAAACGATACCCGTGTAGTAGGCCAGCCCGCGGACCACCGAGAGATCGATATCCACGAACTCGACGACACCCAGGCTCTCCAGGTGCTCGAGATACGTGGAGAGCTCCGCGACACGCTCCGCAACGCTCGGGACGTCGCCGAACCGGCCCTCGAGCTCTTCGATGCCCCGCAGCTGTGTAGCATCAAACACCCCGGTACATGTCTGCGGCCCGAGGCCGAGGTCCAGCAGTCTGGCCTCTAGACGCTCGCGAGGTTCGCGATCCAGCTTGTCGACGACCTGATAGACCGACTCGAGCTGCGTCTCCGGCACGCCGAAGTGCAGAAAGATCGCCGCCAGCACGCGGCGGTCCGAGACCCGGGCCCTGACCTGGGTCGAATCGAGGCCGGTGGCCCGCATGACATCGATCGCAGCGGCGAGCAGATCGGCATCGGCCAGCACGTCCTCTTCGCCGAGGATGTCCAGGTTGAGCTGGAAGTGCTCCCGCAGGCGACCGCGCTGCTTGCGCTCGTAGCGGAAAAGCTGCGGCGTCGAGAACCAGCGGACGGGCTTGCGAAGTGCCGCCGCCCGCGCCCCCACCATGCGGGCCAGGGTCGGCGTCATCTCCGGCCGCAGCGCGACCCTGCGCCCACCCTTGTCCTCGAACTCGTAGAGCTGCTGGATGATCTCCGCGCCCGACTTGCGGGTGTAGAGCTCCAGCGCTTCAAGCGGCGGGCCGTCGTACTCCTCGAACCCGTACCGCCGTGCGATATCGCGCCACACACCCATCAGATACGAGCGTGCGGCCATCTCCTCAGGATAGAAATCCCTAAACCCCGGCAATCCTTTGAGTTCCACCATCGCGAATTTATCCGACCTTGTCCGTACCGAGCAAGGAGACCGGCATGCCCAGCTCGCGCATCGCGTCGCCCACCGTGTGGTTCGATCCGGTCACCACAATCGTCGACGCTACCTGCGACGCGTGCTCCAGGGCCGCCGCGAAATCCTCGATCACCTCCACCGAATAACTCGAAATTGTCGCCGCCACCGCTTCGGCGTCCCAGCGCCTCTCCGGCGGCGAGCTCGGCGCCACCGTAAAGATCGAGACGTCGGCCAGCGCCAACAGAGGCGGCAGCATCTCAGGCCACGGTTTGTCACCCAGAATCGCGACCACCAGCGCCAGGGGCACCGGTAGGTCGAGGCTCGTAAGCGCCTGAGCGAGCGCTTCCACGCCGACAACGTTGTGCGCGACGTCGAGCACCCAAGTTTGATCGCCGCGCTCCTCGATCTGGAGCCTGCCGGGCCACCATACATCAGCGATCCCCTGCTGTAGCGCCGCCGGCGCCGGCCGCCACGCCCGGGGTAGATTCTGCACCGTGAGTGCGGCGAGCCCCACGTTCCACGCCTGATGGTAGCCGACCAACGGGCAACGCAGAGCGATCACTTCCTTCGAGTCGGGTCCGACGTACTCCAACTCTGTGTGGTCGCGGTGAATCCTAATGCGGCGCACACCGGCGTCGTATCCGAGCTGGGAGAGTGGTGCGCCCACTCGCTCTGCCGTCTCCCTAATGATCCGGCCCGCCTCCGGCTCGAGGCGGCCCAGGGCCAGAGGTACACCGGGCTTAGCGATCCCCACCTTCTCCCCGGCGATGGCCGCAAGTGTGTTGCCCAGGTATTCGGAATGGTCCCAGGCAACGTTGGTGATCGCCGCCACCTCCGGCAGCAGCACGTTCGTCGCGTCCAGCCGCCCACCCAAACCAACCTCTGCCACCGCGAACTCGACTCCGGCTTCCGCGAAGCAGAGAAAAGCCAGCGCAGTAGCCGTCTCGAAGAACGTCGCGCCCTCCTCCACGAACGGGCGCAGTCGACGGGCACATGCGCCGAGAAGCTCGTCGTCGACAGGGCTCCCATCCACCTGCACCCGCTCCGCAAACTCGACGAGATGCGGTGAGGAGTACAAACCAACGCGCCGCCCGGCCGCATTCAAGATGCTGGCGACCATCGCCGCCACCGAGCCCTTTCCGTTCGTCCCGCCGACGTGCACGGATCGGTACGCCATGTGCGGCCGGCCCACGCCGTGGAGCATGGTACGGGTCCGCCGGAGGCCCCAGCGGATCTCACCGGTCGGCTGGAGCCCGAGCAGCTCCGAGAGATCCGAGGTCATCATGGCGCGACCGGAGCTAATGCAACCGCTGTGTACATGGCGCCTAATTATAAGGGGCAGCCGGACGGTGGGTAGGGCGGGTGAATCGGTGGTCGGTGGTCGGTAGTCAGTGGTCGGTGAGGCTCGGGTGCTACCGACCACCGACAACTGACCACTGACCACCGATTACTAGCCCACCATATGCTGGAGAAGCCTCGAAACCGTAGGCTTCAGCTCCGGTCTCGGCACCACGATATCCACCATACCGTGCTCGAGCAGGAACTCGGCGCGCTGGAACCCGTCGGGCAACTCCTGGCCGATGGTCTGCTCGATGACCCGCGGGCCGGCGAAGCCGATGAGTGCACCGGGCTCCGCGATAATTGCATCGCCGAGCATGGCGAACGAGGCCGTGACGCCACCGGTGGTCGGGTGGGTCAGGATAGAGATGTACGGAAGCCGCGACTTATGCATCCGTCCCAACGCGCTCGATGTCTTGGCCATCTGCATCAGCGAGAGCACGCCCTCCATCATGCGGGCGCCACCCGACGCCGAGACGATTATCAGGGGGTTCTCTTCGTCTAGGGCGCGTTCCGCGACCCGCGCGATCTTCTCGCCGACGACGGAGCCCATCGAGCCGCCGATGAATCCGAAGTCCATGACTCCGAACTGGACGGGCATGCCCTCGACATGGCCGCCGCCCGTGAGAACCGCCTCTTTTGTGCCGCCCTTCTTGATCGCCCGCTCGTAGCGCTCCGCGTACGGCGTCGGCCCGACGAATTTCAGCGGGTCAACCGACCGCAGCTCGGAGTCGTACTCATCTTCGAGGGCGTTATCGAGCAGCAGCCGGGCATAGTCCGTGGGGCCGATGCGGAAGTGGTATCCGCACTTGCCGCAAACGCCGGCGGTTTCGTTCAGCTTCTCGCGGTAGATTATCTCACCACAGCCGTCGCACTTCTTCCAGACGTCCGCTGGCAGCTCCCGCTTCTGCCCGACCAGCTTCTTCTTTTCCTTCCGAAACCAAGCCATCTGTTGCGGCTCCATCCTGTGGATGCATAGACTTTGTAAGATCTCACACCTCTGCCTCGCCCGCAATGCCCCGTCCCACCTTGGTCTTCGCCGGAGCAGGTGTCGGCGACTCCTGTCTTTGGCCGAATTGAGAGGAACCCCACTCGACGCGTCTACGCTCCCGTCCTGGTGTCCACCGCTACGCGCTGGACGATCGCCAGCATGATGAACGACATGAGCAGGAAGCTGCCACCGTAGCTCAGGAAGGGCAGAGGTAAGCCTGTGATGGGGAGCAGTCCGACAGTCATCCCGACGTTGGCGACGAGATGTGCGAACCAGAGAGCGATGATGCCAAACACGACCGTCGATGCGAAGCTGTCTTCGGAGCGCTCGGCGATCAGCAGCACGCGCCACAGCACGATGGCGAAGCAGAGCAAGACGAGGCAGATACCGATGAAACCGAACTCCTCTCCGAGCACCGCGACGATGAAGTCGGTGTGTTGCTCGGGCAAGAAAGCGAGTCGTTTCTGAGTCCCCAGGGTGAATCCCTTGCCCAACCAACCGCCCGAACCGATGGCGACCTGGGACTGGATCAGGTGCCAGCCGGCGCCCTGAGGGTCTGCCTCCGGTTGAAGAAAAGCCAGGATACGGGTCTTCTGATAGGCGGCGAGGCTTAACCAGACGGGCCGCACGAGCACACCCATCGCCACGTTGGCAAAGATCACCGCGAGCGACTCGGTCAGGTAGGCGCGAGTCCAGTAGAGGAAACCGACGAGCAACAAGAACCAGACACCCCAGAGGGGAGTCGAGAAGGCCAGGGCGAGGCTGACCAGCGGACTGAGGAAGAGGGCGAGCTTCGAGAACGGGAGGCCCGACCAGAAGAGGGCGGCGACCAGGATCGCGATGAACACCGAGGCGGTCCCTAGATCGGGCTCGGCCATGATCAGGGCGAACGGCACCAGAGTAATGACCAGGTAGGGCCAGAGATCCCAGAGTGTCTCCGGGGGCCGTTCGCGGCCGGCAACGAGCTTGGCGGCCAAGAGGATCGTGGCGAGCTTGGCGAACTCGGACGGCTGGAATCCGACAGAGCCGAAGCGAATCCAGCTACGCGGGCCGTCACCGGCACCCACGATGAGCACGGCGATCAGCAGCAGCACGGCGACACCGTAAGCGATCGGGGCGACCCACTCGAGCCAGCGGACAGCGACGCGGAGGGTCAGAGCGAAGGCGACCAACGAGGCGGCGAGCCAGATCGCCTGCTTGCGCCAGATCCCGGTCACCGACGACGGGACCTCGAGTTCCCCGGCCGAAAAGATCATCGCCACTCCAAACACCGCGAGGCCGACGACCAAAGCCAGGACAACTCCGTCTCCTAT
>JBDHHM010000093.1:0-6505 GCA_039589355.1 Gemmatimonadota bacterium
TCGCTGCCGGCGTTTCCCGTCACCTCGACGTTGCCATACACAAAGTACGTGCCGCCTTCCGCCTTGCTGCCGGATAGCGTCCACGTTCCCTGAGCCGCGTTCCATTTCCAGCCCCGCACACCGGCTCCGGTGGCCAGCGTGCTTTCACGGGGCGGCCCGACGGTAATGACCCAGCCATCGCGCAGCTCGTAATCCGCCTGTCCCAGGTAGTCCTCAGGGTTGTGCTTGGGTACCTCGATTCTACCCGCGAGCTGCGGGATCACGATCCCGCCACCCGCGTCGTAGATCGTACCGCTCAGGATTATGTCGTCCGAGGCCGTCGCTTCGCCGTCCACCGTCGGATGCCCGCTCACGCTCAGCACGCCGTTGGCGTGAACGCCAGCGCACGGCCCCAGCACCTCGGGGTTGCCAGGCAGCAAGAGGTCGCCGTTGCTGACTATCGCCCGGAAGCTGGGTGCGGCGAGCACGATCCCCACTTCCGCCACGCCGCCGTCTCGCGTCTCGCCCCGGCACGTCGCGACCAGTCGATGATTCGAGTCGGTGTAGGGATCGCCGCTGGGGTCCTGTGAGTCGTTTTCTAACGTGACGTAGTACCGGCCGTCGCCGAGCACCACTCCGGTGTCGGGCACCTCGTCAAACGCGCCGAGCCCAAAGCCCGACAGAACGCCGTCGTCCCCGGTACCCGGCGCGCCGTCGTATCCTTGAACGATCTCGCTGTAGGTGAAGTCGGCGAGCGGGCCGCGCATCAGGGCCAGCGCATGGTTGACCCCGGCATCTGCTAGCAGCAGGGCGCGCGTCGCCGAGCGGTGGTTGATGGCGGTCCGGAACTCGACGGTTCCGATCGCGGTGAGCGCGGCACCGATCACGGTCAGCAGCGCCATCGCCAGCAACACGGCGACCAACGCTATCCCCGACTCGCTGCTCCGTACGCGCCCCACCATCGTTCCTCACCTCTTGCTCGCGCGCCTCCGGCCTCCCCGGCCGCCGAATTCGCGACCGAGGTCACTCTATCTATGTAGAAAACAACTACGAAGTCGTCCGCGATTCCCACCACGACGCCATCAACGTGCGTCGCAGTTCCCCCGAACAGTCATAGCTGACCGTCGGGGTCCCGTTAATCTTGTTGTCGTCAAAGAGGTCGACCGCACCGGCCGGATCCGGGTCGTCGTAGCACAGGATGTGGCCGTCCACGTAGGGAGTACCACCCACCTGACACTGGCTACCGGCGTAGATCAGCCCGGCGTAGTAGGGTGACCTGAGCCCCGTCGTGGTGCCACCGATCTGCACGTCGCCGCCGGCCATCAGCAGGATGTCGTTGCTATTGGCCGGCTCGATGATCGGTGTGCCGCCAACTTGTATCGAGCCCGTGGCGAGAATGCTGATCTCGAGCGGGTTACCGGGCTCACCCAGGTTGCCGATGACCTGTACGTTGCCATTAACGCAGTACTTGCCTGGGACAGCATCCTTGCCGTTGAGTTGATACGTCCACGTGGACGCTTCAAACTGCCAACCGAGGGCCTTGCCGAGGGTGATCTCGAAATCCGGCGGCCCTAGCGTGATCAGTTTGTTGTTCTTGAGCCTGTAATCCGCATCGGCGCAGAAATCGAGCGGATCGTACTCCGGGATGTCGACCCAGGGCCCGGGCTTCGGCTCCTTCTCTTCACCCAGGGGACCGTAGATCGTGCCGCTGACAACGGCGTCCTCGTAGTACGTGACGTCGCCCGCCACCGTCGGATGCCCACTGACCGTCATGATCCGATTGGCGTGCACTCCGCCGCACTCACCGATGACGCCCGGGTTGCCCGGCAGGTACAGCGTGCCGTTGGTGGCTATGGCCGGGAAGTTGGGGGCGGCCAGCATGACCCGCACTTCCGCCACACCGCCATCGGGCATCTCGCCACGGCAGAGCGCGACGAGGCGATTGTTGTCGTCGTCATAAGGATCGCCACTCGGGTCCTGGTCGTCGTTGACTATGCGCACG
Source organism: Gemmatimonadota bacterium (assembly GCA_039589355.1). Classification (GTDB taxonomy): domain Bacteria; phylum Gemmatimonadota; class Gemmatimonadetes; order Palauibacterales; family KS3-K002. The sequence goes on from JBDHHM010000093.1 coordinate 1,982, forward strand.
TAGTACCGACCATCGCCCAGGAGTATCCCGGTGTCGGGCAGCGCGTCGTCTCCGGCGAGCGCGAAACCTGTGAAGACGCCATCGTCCTCTGTGTCTTCGACCCCGTCGGCACCGACGAGCACATCGGTGTAGCTGTAGCCGGCCAACGGGCCGCGCATCAGCGCCAGCGCGTGGGTCGCACCCGCATCCGCCAGCAGCAGAGCACGAGAAGCCGAGCGGTGGTTCTTCGCGGCGCGGAACTCGACGATCCCCACCGCGGTGAGTGCCGCGCCGAGCGCCGTGAGAAGCCCCATCGCCAGCAGCACCGTCAGCAGCGCCATTCCCGACTCGTTGGACCTCAGCCTGTACAACATGCTCATCACTTCCCGTTTCGAAGCCGAACTGAACCGGAGAGCGTACGCTCGGCCGGATCGGCGTGCCGGTCGCCGCGGGCGCGGATCGTCACGTCGACCAAGATGGCGCGCGGGCCGATCCGTGCGGGATCGACGATGACCAACCCGTCACGATCGAAGTATTCGAACGCCAGCGAGTCGACACCGATGAGGAAGGGTTCCTCGGCTCCATCGCTGCCGGACTTCACGAACATGGTATCCGCCCGCAGGAAGAACGTCAGATCTTCGCCCGGGTCATCGATGTCACCGTCAGGCGGATTGTAGTCGGAACGCAGGCGCACATCGTTGAAAACACCATCGCCGCCTGGATCCGGGTCGATGCCCGGGAGCGGTAGACCGACCGGGCTGCTGCCCGCCAGGCGCATAAAACGCGTCAGTGCCAGATGGGCGTACCGCACGCTGCCTGAGGCACGAGCACGATCGCGGCTCGCTACGAAACCGCGCTGCGCGCTCAAGATCGTGCCCAGCATCGGTGCCAGCAGGAGCCCCAGCAGCACGAAGGCGACTATCATGCCGATCGTGCTGAAGCCGGCCCGTCGGCCGGCGACGCTCGTGATTGAACGCTGATTACTCATGTAGCACGTGTGTCCAGAGTTCCGCGTAACCCGCCGCGGGCGGATCCAGAGGCAGTACCCGTACCGTCACTTGCCTTGTCCCCGCCGGCCCTGCCTGGATCCGCCAACGTCGGGTAAACGTGCGCCCGTCCAGCTCAGCCGTGTCCCAGTATCCCATCGAGTTCGAATCGAGGTCCCCACCCTGCACCAGTTCCACCGTGTCAGGCAGTTCAGTCCCGGCCAACGCCTTTAGCTCTTCGACCTTCATCTCCGCCGCCACCGTCATCTGGGTCTCCAACTCTGCCTGCCCCTCCCATCGGTAGCCGGAACCCAGAAGCGCCACCCCCGCCAGCACCCCAAACGAGAAGATCACCAGCGCTACCATCAGCTCAACGAGACTGAATCCACCAGTTTGCTTCACAGCTTGCGAACCTCGTGACCGCCCGCCGCATAAATCACGATCTCTCGCGACTCGCCGAACAGGTTGACCAGTACGAAGCGGTGACTCGCCCCGTCGCTCATTGCGCCCAACCCGTTGAACACCACCGTGTCGGCGCTTTCCGCGTCGAACCGCACCATCCCCGGCAGACGGCGCGGATATCCTGCGGCCCGATAGTCACGGTTCGACTCCCGCTCCAACGTTGCCAGGGCGTTCGACTGGATGGCCCGTATCTTCGCCTGCGACAGATCCGCTGCCAGCGTCTGAGCGGCAGCGTTCAGCTGGTAGAGAGCGACCATCCGTCGGCTCAGCGGACCCGTGGTACCCATGGCAGCGCCGATCAGCAGCAACACGACCGTCATTTCGACCAACGTGTACCCACGCTTACATCTGAGCGAAGTCATCGTCCCCTCTTACTTTTTCGCCTGACCTTGGGCGGGTCTTGGGCTACGGACAGAACGCCATCTTTGTGCCAAAAAAAAGCGGGATACAAGGCAACGACTTACGACCGGCGCGGACAGACTGACCGATCATAGTTTTCATTCTGACGTAAACTTTTGAAGGATCTCCAGGCGGACGCGGCGCGGGGTTCGAGAACGCTAACTGCTTACCAAAAAACGAGTTAGAGGTCGCGGCCGCCCTCAGGGCCGATTTGGCGGCCGCTGCCGGCTAGGATTGCTCTTTGCCGCCCGCACCTCGCAACTTCTGGTAGCGGAAAGAGAGTGCCAGCAAGACGATCGCCAGCGCCACGAAGCTGACGATTCGATAGAGCTGCGACAGCTGAGAGAGGTCGTAGAGGAAGACTTTCCCGGCGGCGAGCAGAGCCATCCCGAGGCCCGCCCATCGCACCGGTGGGCGTTTGAGCCAGAAGCCGACAATTAGGAGACCGGCCGCGTATGCCATCCAGAACCCGCTGATCGACAGGTCGCGGGCGAGGTCCCAGCGAACGCCCTCGCCGAGCAGATCGAAGAAGCGCTGGATCTCAACCGTTCCCCAACCCAGGAAGAGAACTGCAGCGACGAGGAGGACGATAGGCCGGATTCCCAACTCCCAGGACGCCGAATCCTCTACGCGCTCCGCCGCCACGCCCCAGACCGCGAGCCCGACGGCCACACCGAGGCCCGGGAGCGCCCAACCGCCGACGAACGCGGCATCGAGGTCGGGGCGTTCGACAACCGCGACCCCGTAATAGGTCATTGCGGCGAGGACGAAAGCGGCCAAGCTCGCCGCCCGCGCTTCGACGCTCCTCAACACGACGCCGGCTGCCACGAGGGCCAGACCCTCGAGAAGCCAGACCCTGGCCAGCGCTATGCCCGACCAGAGCACCCAAGGCGCCACCAGCCAGAACGCGTAACCCAACGCGGCCAACCAGGTACGCTTCGTGGCCTGCAGACTCTGTGTTCCCCAGACCGTCTGGGCCAGGTATACGCAACCGACGACGAGACCCAAAGCGAAACCGATCACGTCGCGCGACTCGGCGTAAGCGGAATCGCCCAGGCCCACCATCGCGAAGAGGTAGAAGAGCCAGGGCGGCAGTACGGTCACAAGCACACTGCCGACCTGCGGTTGGAGGACAGCCCCGACGGCCTCGATCAGCCCCCCCTCGCCCGGCGTGGCATCCTCACCCCCCTCACTCTCTTCGGAGGGTTTTGCGGATCGTTCATCATCCGCATCCACGCCAAGCGATGCGATCAGGCTGACCAGCCACAGTCCGCCGGCGTAAAGGGAGAACCTGAGACCCAGGATGCTCCAACCGTTTCTGCCGAACCAAAGCGCAGCCCAGGCCAAGACGATCGTCAGGAGCGCGATCTCGACCCACCGCTTACGGCGGGCCAGCGTCAGCGCCGCAGCGGCCAGAGCCAGTAGATAGACGCCGTGCGGATCAGGAGCGCCAACACTGGAGAGGATGACCAGAGTGCCGCCCGCCACCGTGACCCCTGCCAGGCTGGCCCACCCGGCGCGCGCGGCGATCGCCAACCCCGCAGCGGCCAGGGCGGCAGCGTAAGCACAGAAGCCGACCGCACTGATCTCCCAGGGGGTGCCGCCCAGCAACAGCGTAAGCCAACCGAGAACCGCGGTCATAAGCGCCAGCTTGCTCCAGCGCCTCCGCTCGGCCGTCAGCAGGGCGCCCGCCACCAACGCCGAGAGGTAGATCCCGTGCAGGTGCGGATCGCCATCGCTGAGCAGAGCCATAACGGTGCCGCCGAACACGGCCACGGCTGCCAGGTATCGCCAGCCCGCACGATAGGCGAGCCAGAGACCAGTTCCGGACAGCAGGCCGAGATAACCCAAGCCGAAGAGGTTCGATGCCGAGCCCATCTGCAACAGCAGGGGCGCCAGGTAGCCGCCCACCGCGGCCAGAGCAACGAAGGACTCGGAGTCCCTGAGGAGCCCGAGGGTCGCGGCGGCGGCTACCACGACCACCATCATCGCAAACCCGGCACCTGTGGGAAGCAAGGCGTACAGCGCAGCCGCGGCCCAGAGGCTGAGATAGACGGCGCTGAAGCCGCCCGCGGCCAGCCACAGGCCATAGATTCGATATCCCCGGGCCCTGATACCCTCCCCAACAGCCACCGCGACGACTCCCACCCCGGCGCCCAACAGAACGCGAATCGTCGGACCGATCCAGCCACGCTCGATCGCTTCTTTGACGAAGAAGCCGACGGCGAACACCAGCGCGGCTACTCCCAGCAAGAGCAGACCGCGACCGCCGAGCCAGAACTCGAGGTCGATGGCCTCAATCTTCTGCCGAGCCTTGGCCGGAGTCTGCAGCGCTTCCTGCGCTGGCTCTGGGGGGCGATCCGGCTCCGCCACCGCAGCCGGCGGCGACGCGGCGGGTTCCGGTGGCGCAGCAGCGGCCGGCGACACGCCAGCCGCGCTCTTGTGGCGAAGTAGATCGTGTCTCAAACGCCTCAGCTCGTGGTCGAGCTGCTCCGATTGGCGCTCGAGCACTTCCAGGCGTTTGAGAAGATGGTCGTGTGCGTTGTCGGGCATGGGGGACACCGGCTCCTGTCGGGCTGATGTAGGACTCGGTGTGTTGGGTGGGGCAATCTACGACGACCCCCCGGTTGGCAACAGAGGAACCGGGTGCCGGCGGTCTCGACGATGCTAGCGCTTGCGCTTGCCGAACACCATCCGG
>JBDHHM010000094.1:0-6691 GCA_039589355.1 Gemmatimonadota bacterium
CCTCAAGTAGCTCGGCGATGGGCCGCAGCTCCTCAGACGCTAGCGGCGGCAGGTTCTCCGTTGATGCCTCGTGCACGTCGCCGAGCTCAAGCTCTCCCGGTCGGCTGGTGGCGACGTGGCCGAACGGTAGGTAGTAGGCCTGCCCCTCAGACATGGCGATCGCCAGTCCCACGAGCTTCCCGGCGGCCGAGCCGCCGCTCGCCGAGCGTACGTCGAGGCCGACCCTGCCCGCCCGATGGGCTTCGGCGGCGATCCCGGCCAGACGTCCGAAGTCCGCGACCATCTCATACCCGTGGACCGGTTCGACTCGCGGTGCCGGACTCTCGCCCGCCGCGTACTCCCGCGCCAGCGAGTGGAACTCGAGCTCGAGAAATAACTCGCGCAGTCGGTCCCGATCCGGTTCGCCGGCCCTCAGCTCGTCGAGCTCGAGCGCCATCGGCACCTTGGTACGTATGGTCACGAGATCCTTCGAGAGGCGAGCATCATCAGCGTGCCGCTTCAACGCCTCGCGCGCGCGCTTCTGGGCCACCTCGTCGACGCCCGCCAGGATATCCTCCAGGGCGCCGAATTGCGCGATCAGCTGGACCGCGGTCTTGGGACCCACGCCGCGCACCCCCGGGACGTTATCGGACGAGTCGCCGACCAGCGCCAGGTAGTCGGTCACCCGCTCCGGAGGCACGCCCAGCCGCTCCGCCGCGTTCGTTTCGTCGACCAGTTCCTCCTCCACTGCCGCGGGACCGCCTCGACCGGGGTTGAGCAACGCGACCTTCTCTCCGATCAGCTGATAGAAGTCCTTGTCACCCGAGACGATCACCGCCTGCAGGCCCTGCTCGGCGACCTGGCTGGCTAGCGTGCCGATGACATCGTCGGCCTCGAAGCCGGCAAGCTGAATGGTTGGGATGTGGAAGGCCTCTAGGATCTGGCGGATCCGCCGCATCGCGGTATCGAAATCTTGCTGGAGCGTCTCGTCCAGCTTCTCGCGCGTGGCCTTATAATCTTCGTAGATCTCGTGCCTGAATGTCTCATCGCCACCCGCATCGAAGACGAAGCCGATATAGTCGGGCCGGCGCTCCGCAAGGATCTTGCGGATAAACTGCGTTATCCCCCAGGGCGCGGACGTGTTTTCGCCACGCGACGTACGCAGCGGTCGGCTGATCATCGCGTAGAACGCCCGATAGACGAGGGCGTGGCCGTCGATCAGATAGACCGTTTTCGCTCTTGGCTCAGGCATCGGTGTGAATATGAGCCCTGCTTGGGTCCACGCCAGAGTTGTCAATTCTGGGAAAATACAGGTGGCTGGGAATTTTCGAATCTCAGCAGCGCCGAATCGACATTCGAGAATTCCCAACCGACTTCCACATTGACCAATCGAAATTCCCAACAAAGAACTCGCCCGGACCAGCGGGCCGGTCCGGGCGAGCGGGAAGTTCGATATCAGTCTGAAGCTACGCGCGGGTCACATTCGCTGCCTGCAGCCCCTTGTCGCCCTGCCGAATCTCGAACTCCACTTCCTGGCCCTCAGCGAGCGTCTTGAATCCCTCCATGTTGATAGCCGAGAAGTGGACAAAAACATCCTCTCCACCTTCAGGCTGTTCAATGAATCCGTAACCTTTGGCATCATTGAACCACTTGATCCGCCCTTTGGCCATCGAGCACTTCCTCCTGCATTGGGTGATAATCACTAGGACCGACGCGCCCATGATATTAGGCAAGTGTCGGCCTGTCAACGCACGATTTTCGGGTAGGGTTCGGGCCGCTCACTCGGCCGGCTGGACCGCTCCGAACTCGGAATACAGCTGGCTGTAGATGCGGAAATGCGCCTGAACGTTCATCACGTAAGTCCGCGTTTCCGAGAAGGGTATACGCTCTGCGAAAAGCTCGGGGTCGATCCGGTACTCGGGTCGCTGGCGCCAGCGGCGGGCGCGAGTGGGGCCTGCGTTGTAGGCGATCAGCGAGAGCTGCAGCTCGCTATAGCGGCGCTGCAAGTCGGCGAAGTAGGCGGCGCCGAGATGGACGTTGGTCTCCGGATGGTAGAGCAGCTCGTCGCTGTAATCGCGGACGCCGAGTCGGCTGGCCCACCAGCGGCCGGTTTCCGGCATGATCTGGAGTAGGCCGCGAGCGCCGGCGCGTGATGTGACGTCCGGGGCGAAGGCCGATTCCTGGCGGGCGATGGCGGCGACGAGGTGAGGATCGAGTCTTCGCAAGTCGGCCTCGGCGAGGATGATCTCCTCGTAGGCGAGCGGGTAGATCGCGCGGAGCACGCTGGTGCTCCAGCGGCCGCGCAGCGCCGAGTGGGCTCGCCAGCCGAAGAGAACCGCCTGCTGGCCAAGCCCGTGTTCGGCGAGGGCTACCGACAGCCCGATCAGCTCCTCGGGACGCGCGGGCCGCGAATCGGTGATCGTCGCTAGCACGGCCTTCGCTTCTTCGTGCAGACCCGCCTGACTCAACAGATTGATCACGGTGAGCTTGCGATCTGTCTCGGCATCGATGGGTGCCGGCTCGGGGCCGAGGGCCAGCGTCGCCCAGGGATCGATGCCCAGGCGATCGGCCGCGAGGAAGCCGTAGTAGCCGAAGGGCGCGCGGTTGTGGACCTCACGGAGTAGCCGCTCCGCTTCGGCGACAAGAGCCGTGTCGCCTTCGGCGAGTCGAGAGCGTGCCGCCCAGTAGGTGGCGCTGATCCGCAGGTCGCCGCTGCGCTCCGCTCGACGCAGGCGATCGAAGTGTCGGCGCGCGTCGGCGTAGTCACCTTCTCGATAGGCGAGTATTCCGAGCCGGTAGCGTGCGGTGCGCTCGGCGCTGGAGCCCGAGTAGTCCCTCACGAGCTCCTCGTAGATCGCGACCGCGCGCGGCGTGTTACCTGCACCTTCGTAGAGGTCGCCGAGGAGCGAGAGAGCGTTGAGGGCAGAGCCGGTACCGGGGAAGCGGTCGGCCACCTCTCTCAGGCGTGCCCGCCCCTCGCGGCGCCAGCCGCGGCGATATGTGGCACGCGCGATGTAGTACTCGGCTCGTGCCAGGGTCGCGGCGCTCGGCTTGGCGGCCGCCAGCCGCTCCAGCTCGTCCAGGGCGGCGTAGAAGTGACCCGCCCGGAACAGCAGCTCGCCGATCCGCAGCTGCACCGCCTGCCGCTCACCCGCCGGCAACTGCTGGCGATCCAGAAACTCCTGATACTCACGCGCTGCCGGCCCGGGTGCCCCCGAGCGCTCGAAGGCGCGGGCCAGCGATAGGTGATCGGCGGTGCTGAGATCGGGGAACTGTGCCAGCAGCTGGGCCGCCTCTCGAGCCGATCGAGGACTGGATCGGATCGCGGCGCGCAGCGTGGTGGCTGCGGCGGCGCTGTCCCCGTCTTCCAAGAGGAGCTGTGCGGCGCGGGTCCTCAGCTCGATCGAGCGACTCCCTACGCTCGGCGCCGCATCGAGCAACAGGTGAAGGGCGCCCTGGCGGTCGCCGGCCGTGAGGTACGCATCGACTGCTGCGCGGGTGCGTCGGTAAAGCGGTACGGCGATCGCGCCCCTCAGCAGATCGTTCACCGCCAGCGTGTCTCCCAACGGGGCCAGGACTTCGGCGGCCCGAATCGAGGACCATGGCGTCAGCTCGGGGGCGACCTCCGCAGCCCGGCCGTAAGCCTCCGCCGCCTCGAACGAGCGGCCGAGCTCTTCCAGCGAGCGCGCCAGGCCGACCTCTGCGATCGCCCTTGGCGTGCGTTCCAGTGAGTATCTCAGAAAGATCCGGTAGCCCTCGACGGCTCGCTCCGGGTCGCCCGTCTCCAGCCAGGCGCGTGCGAGCAGGGCGCGCCCGTCCCCGTAGCCGATCGAGTCGAGCCAGCTCACCGATTCGAGGCGAGCCACGACGTCCTCCCAGACGCCGCGTCCCGCGTCGGCCCGGGCGGAGAGCAGCGAGGCCTCGGGCGTTCCGCTATCGAACCCGTTCAGGTCACGCAGCAGGCGCGTGGCGTACCAATGGCGGCCCTGGTCGAGCGCCTCGGCCACTTCGGCCAACGGGTCGTCGCGCACTCCGTCCCAGAGGCCCAGGATGGCCGGGGCCACGACGATCAACAGGCACGAGACGTACAGCCGTGACAGGTGCATACCGTCGTTTCGTGTTTCGGCGGGTTGCGGCGGCTCAGGAATTGAGGGTCTCGACGGCGACGGCGAGGGCGCGGCGCGAGTCGGCGGTCAAGCTGAAAGCGCCGGTTCCGCTAGGGTCGGTGAATACCAGCCGCAGCTCGAAGCCTAGAGACTTCTCGTAGAGCCAAACCTGGCTCGTTTCCGGTCCACCCCGGGCATCGAGGTCGCGGAGAACCTCGTCGGGAGGGCCCAATGTAACATACACCGCACCGCGATCTGTGAGCCATCCCGCAGTCACCGGCTCGCTGAAGCGCGCGTTGGCCTCCTGGATCCTGCGGAAGTAGCCCTGGAAAAACTCGTTCTCGACCGTCTCCGGGTCGGGGTCCTTACTACTCCAGAACGCATGCAATAGTCGGGCCCGTTCCCTCGGCCCCGCGGTCCGCAGGCTGTCCAGCGTCTGCGGGGTCCCGGCGTAGCGCAGGTAGCCCAACGCCTCGTCGTAGTCGGTGGCCAGCCAGTCGGGCGTCAGGGCGACCACGAGGGTCGTCGAGTCGGCGATCTCCGTACCGGCCAGCCGCGCGTAAAGGCTCAGTGCTCCGGGCGGCAGGCGGACGGTATCGAGCGCGGCACTCACCGAGCGCAGGGGCCCGTCGGTCGAATCCGCTGCCAGCGTGTCCGACCAGACGACCTCCCCTCCTCCTCTGGCTTCGAGGACGACGCTCTGGTCCCCCTCGGACAGGAACTCGACGTAGACGTGGGAGCCCTCCTCCCGGCCGAACTCGATAGTGGCTCGGGGGCTCAGAATAAACGCCGGCGGCACATCGCGGGTCGATCGGGGCTGTGCCCTGTAGACGATTATCGGCGCGGTGATCGAGGGTGCGGCGAAGCGCGGTACGCGCAGCTCGACGTCGGCGTTCAATCCGGCTCCCGACGCGACGTCGCTCACGCTGACGTGGGCCGCATAATCGCCCGGCTCAAGGGTCAGGAAGCTCTGCGAGACCACGCTCTCGTCTCTGCGCGCCGTCTCCCGGAAAGTACGGATCCGGACCTCCTGGATCTCGTTCAGTCGCGCGGCGGGCGCGGCGCTGTCGCCCACAGACACGTCGACCTCATAGCGCGCCACGAAGCCGGGCGGCGCGCGACGGAACCTCAGAGCGTTGTTGGGCAGCGAGAGTGTGAGGATAGCGTAGGAACTGTCCGCAGGTCCCGGTGCGAAGACGAAGCGCCCCACCGCGGCGAAGCGCTGGTCCCCGGTGAGAAAGCCGAGCTCCTGGTAAGCCTTGAGTGGGTTGGGGGTCCGCTCGGCCGACGGGACGGGGCCGACGCCCATCTCCGGACTCGACGTGGCCGGCCCGCAGGCCGCCGACAGCAGCCAAAAGAGAAAGAGGCCACCCCAGGGGTGGCCTCTTCGTGTCGAGACGGTGCCCGTTACGGGGATCACACAGTCCGTGTCTTCGCTTCGATCTCGTGGAGGGCGTCGATCATCTTCTGAGCGCTCTCCTCCATCTCGATCACCTGACGGTCGATCTGCGTGACGAAGTAGTTGTGTGCGATGTTGATCGGGATCGCGATCGTCAGACCGCTCGCCGTCGTGATCAGAGCGACCTTAATACCACCTGCGACCGTCGTCGCCTCCACCTCGCCGGCAAGCTCGATCGCTTGGAACGCCTGGATCATCCCGATCACCGTCCCCAAGAACCCGGTGAGCGGCGCGACATTCGCCAGCGTCGCCAGCCAGACCAGGCCACGCTCCAGCGAGGCGAGCTCGATCAGACCGGCGTTCTCGATCGCCTTCATGACCCGGTCGGTGCCCTCCTCGTGCCGCCGCAAGCCCGCCAGCAGGATCGCCGCCGCAGGGGCCTGTGACTCCTGGCACTGGCGTATCGCTTCCTGGAGCCGGTGCTCGGCCAGCAGCTGGTCCGTCTCCGCCAGGATCTTACGGGTCCGTGCGCTCTTGATCTGCAGGTCAATGAATTTCCAGACGATGATGATGACGCCGGCAATCGCGAAGAAGGCCAGCGGGTACATCATGAACCCGCCGTCCCTGAACGTCTGCACCAGGTCAAGCCTCTGGCCCTGTCCCAGGGCCTGGACCGCCATGAGCGTGGACAGCATGACTCCGCCCAACTTGAACCTCCTAAGCTTACAGCGGCTATAGATATGCCACTGCAGGTATTGTTAGGCCATACGGTCGGGGAAAATGCGGAGGCTAAGCTAGACGGGGGGTCACGGCCTTGTCAAGACTGGTTGGGATTGGGGGATTCAGGGATTCAGGAAATAGGGAGTTGGGGAAGGCGAATAGGAATCCGAGGCATCCGTGGAATCCGTGGATTCCGGGAATACGGGATTCCCCACCTCCCCGATACCACGGATTCCACGGATTGCCGGCGTTCCAATTCCCAACTCCCTGAATCCCCTCGGGTGCCACGCTGCGGCACCGATCGTCCTTCGCCGGGTGCGGGCAGCGAGGGTGGAAGGGGCAGCCGGGAGGAGGGTCCGCCGGGTTCCCGACTTCGCCCGACAGCACGATGCGCTGGGGCCGCCTTCCCGCATCCACCGCCGGCACCGCCGAGAGCAGGGCCCGGGTGTAAGGGTGGAGCGGGTTCTCGAACAGCGACTCGCAAGCG
>JBDHHM010000095.1:0-6930 GCA_039589355.1 Gemmatimonadota bacterium
CGAAGGTGTCGAGGTAGTCGGCATCTCCGTTGCCGTACGCAACGTTCCGTGGCTGTACATCTCGGAGGTTTCGGTAGCCAGCGCTCTCGGCCAACTACGCGGCCTCGCGCTGCTAGCCGGCGCGCTGGAGACCATATTCGCCCTCTTACTTGTCGCAATAGTCTGGACCGTAGCCCGGTCGATTGTCGCTCCGTTGCGCCGCCTGGTCGTTGCGGCCGAGCGGATTCGCAAAGGCGATCTTGGCGTTGATGTCGAGATCGAACGAGGCGATGAGCTGGGCGACCTCGGCCGTACTTTCAATCAGATGTCCAGCGAGCTTCAGTCGTCGGCGCTCGAGATCCGGGAACTCCACCAGCAAGAGATGCGTCGGGCGGCACAGCTCGCTTCCGTCGGCGAGCTGGCCTCCGGAATAGCGCACGAGATAAAGAACCCGCTCGTAGGTGTGGCGAGCGGGGTCGATCTGCTCTCAAAGCGAGTCGGGACCGATCCCAAATCGGCCGCCCTTCTGGAGCAGATCCACGCGCAGATTCGCCGTATCGAGTCGGCCATACAGGACTTGCTCAGCTACGCCAGTCCCAAAGAACCGCTCTTCACCTGGACCGACCCCACACAGCTCGTGGCGAGGTCACGGAGCGCCACGCCGATGCGCTACCGACGATCCGAGTCGATCCGGAGCTGCTTACCCAGGCCTTGGTCAACCTGGCTCTGAACGCAATCCAGGCGATGGAGCCCGGCGGGGTGCTTCAGGTCTCCGTCGCGAGCGTGGATGGCAGCGTGGGCTTCTCGATCTCCGATACCGGGAAGGGGATCGAGCCCGACGAGATGCAGCGGATCTATCGACCGTTCTACACCACCAAACACCAGGGCACTGGACTCGGCCTGGCGATAACGCGGGCAATCATAGAACGCCACGGCGGCCATATCATGGCCGAGAGCAAGCTGGGCGAAGGCTCTACGTTCACACTCGTCGTTCCGGCGGCAGCGCAGGAAGCGCTAGTGCGATGAGCACTCGCCCTGTTATCGCCGTCGTCGACGACGAGGAGCTGTTCCGGAGCTGGCTGAGCGAGCACCTCGGTGCAGCCGGGTACGCGGTCATAGAGGCGGCGACGGGCCGCGAAGCACTGCGCCTGGCGGCAGAGGAGAGCCCGACGCTGATGCTGCTCGATCTGCGCCTCCCGGATGCTGACGGCCTCGAGCTCGTCACTCAGCTTCACGAGATCGACCGTGACCTGGTCGTCGTGATCGTGACGGCATATGGGCAGGTGCGGACAGCGGTCAGGGCGGTGAAGGCGGGGGCCTACCATTTCCTCGAGAAGCCGGTGGATCTTGACGATCTGCTTATCACTATGGAGAAAGGCTTGGAAGCTCAGAGTCTCCGCCAGGAGATTGCGGTCCTGCGCGAGCAGCACCGCTGGCAGTTTGCGAACGTCGAGTTTGTGGGCCGCTCGCTCGCCGTGCGTCAGCTTGCCGAGACCCTGGAGAAGGTGGCCCGCACAGAGTCGGCCACGGTGCTGCTTCAGGGGGAGAGCGGGACCGGCAAGGACCTCGTAGCTCGCGCCATTCATGCCCACAGCAGCAGAAGGGACAAGCCCTTTCTCGAGATCAACTGCACCACGCTGCCCGAACAGCTCGTCGAGGCGGAACTGTTCGGCCACGAAAGGGGTGCTTTCACGGACGCGCGCGAGCGGAAGAAGGGCCTCGCTGAACTTGCCGATGGAGGCACCCTGTTGTTGGACGAGATAGGGGACATGCCGCTCGGAGCACAGGTGAAGCTGTTGCGCTTCCTAGAGGATTCGAGGTTCAAGCGGCTGGGAGGCACGACAGACATCCCGGTGAACGTGCGGGTCATAGCCGCCACCAACCGAAACCTGGACAGGGCCATAGAAGAGGGGAAGTTTCGAAACGACCTATACTACCGGCTGAAGGTCGTCGATCTATACATCCCTCCGCTGCGCGAACGTTCCGAGGACTGTGCGCCGCTGGCACTCTACTTCATTGAGCAATTGGCTCGAGAGCTCAAACGCGAGCCACCGAGGATAACTCAGGACGCGATTCGCGTTCTCGAGGCGTATTCCTGGCCGGGCAACATCCGCGAGCTTCGTAATGTGCTCGAGCGAGCGCTTATCTTGGAAGACACGCAGGAGATTCGACCGGAGCACCTACCGCTGGAGATTCGCAGCGCTGCCCGGCCGGTCGGCCGAGGGGACGAGCTCGTCCAACTCCCGGCAGAGGGGCTTCGCATGGAGGATGTCGAGCGCAGAGTTATCGAGCAGGCCCTAACGCGGACGGCGGGCAACGTGGCAGGTGCGGCGCGCCTCCTCGGCCTCAGCCGCGATACTCTCCGCTATCGGATGAAGAAGTACCAGCTCGCCAACTCACAGTGGCGCTCGGGGCGGCGCTGAGTCCAATCTCGTGACAACCTTTTAGATGCCGGAAGGATCCAACCATTAGGCCACAGAACGCTAAGGGGGCCCAATGGGTGACCTCGCGCAGGATCTCCGCTTCGCACTCCGACAAATAGGCCGACGTCCGGGATTCGCCCTGCTCGTCGTGCTCACGCTCGCGGTCGGGATCGGCGCGAACGTGGCAATCTTCAGCGTGATGAAGGGCCTGATACTGCGCTCGCTCCCCTACCCGGAGCCCGAGCGGGTCGTTGCGATATGGGAGACCCCGACGGAACGCAGGTCGTACCAGCCGTTCGCATCTCCCGACTATTTCGACATGCGGGAACGGAACAGCTCCTTGAAGGAGATGGGGGTCTACCGGTTCGACTGGGTCAATCTGGCTGGAGAGGAGGAAGCGGCTCGAGTCTATGGAGTGCGTTGCACGGCCAGCGTGCTGCGGGCGCTCGGTCTACAGCCGAGGCTGGGACGGCTGTTCACCGACGATGAAGAAATCGATGGGAATCACCGAGTCGTGATCCTCAGCGACGCGCTCTGGAGGCGCCAACACGGCGCGGCCCAGGACATCATCGGGAAGCGCATCACGGTCAACGGTGAGAGCTCCGCCGTGATAGGTGTCATGCCGCCGGAGTACGAATTCCCGAAGCCGTGGAGCTCTATGTCCGACGAGCCGGAGCTCTGGATACCCTTAGTGCTCCCCCGGGCCGACAGTCTGCGAGGCTGGCACTCTCTCGCCGCCGTCGGCCGGCTCGAAGACGGGGTGACAGTCGAGCGGGCGGAGGCGGATTTGCGGGCGATTGCCGCCGGCCTCGCCGAGGCCTATCCCAACACCAATGCCCAGGTCCAGGTGTGGATCGATCCGCTGATGCGGCGGGCCCTGGGTGGCGTTCGCAGTTTTCTCTTGCTGCTGCTGGGAGTAGTGGGACTCGTGCTGCTGATCGCCTGCGCGAACGTAGCCAGCATGTTGCTGGCGCGGGGCACGACCCGCACGAGCGAGCTGGCGATCCGAGCCTCGATGGGCGCGGCGCGCCCGCGTCTGGTCCGGCAACTGCTGACGGAGAGTATGGTGCTGTCGGGGTTGGGCGGCGTGGCAGGCGTGCTCATTGCGTTGGGGGCTATGGGCGCCATAACGGGCCTGATTCCTCCCAGCATCCCCAGGGTCGACGGAATAACGATCGACGGTTGGGTGCTGCTCTTTTCGCTCTTCGTCACGGTGGCTACCGGTTTGATCTTCGGTCTGGCGCCGGCATTGTTCGCGTCCCGCACCGACCTGGTCGGGGCCCTGAAAGAAGGGCGGGGCAGTCAGGCGGGCGGGCGCAATCGAAACCGCCTCCTCGGAATGTTGGTGGCGGGTCAGCTTGCCATGGCGTTCGTTCTGGCTAATGGTGCCGCCCTCCTCATAGTGAGCTACCTCGAGGTGCTCAGAGTCCCCCGGGGATTCACCACCGAGCACGTGCTGGTCGCCGGTATCCCGCTGAACGGGCCGCGATACGAGGAGACGCAAGGGCGTGTCGCCTTCTGGAACCGGCTCCTCGAGCGTATTCAGGGCCTGCCGGGGGTCGAATACGCGGCGGCGACGAACAAGCTGCCCCTGGTAGGAGGTAACAACGGCTGGGTCCTCGTGGATGGAGAAACGTACGATCCGCAAGCGAGGCGGCCGCTGGTCGAATACTCGTACGTCAGTCCCGGTTATATCGATGCGATGGGGATAGCCCTGCTATCGGGCAGGAAACTGGAGGAGCGTGACGCGACGCATGCGGACGTCGCTACAGGCCGCGTCGCGCTCGTCAATCAGGCTTTCGTGGATCGCTATTGGCCGGGCGAGAGTGGGCTGGGCAAACGGGTCCGCCAAAACGGCGATCCGCCCGAGTGGATCGCCACCGTCGTGGGCGTGGTCGCCGATGTCCGGCAGTGGGGTCTCGAGTACCCGCCGCTTCCCGAGATGTACTTCCCCCACAGCGCTGAGCTTTGGTCGTACACGCGACTGGTCGTACGAGCCGCCGGTGATCCGCAGGCTCTGGTACCAGCTCTGCGGCAGGCGGTTCGCGAGATAGACAGCCAGATACCGTTCTCCGGAGTCCGCTCGATGGATGATGTGGTGACGAGAGCGAACGAGCGTCGGCGCTTCTACACGCTGCTCGTCACCCTCTTTGCCGTGACGGCGCTGATCCTGGTGGTAGCGGGGACCTACGGAGTGATGTCGTACTACGTGTCCCGGCGAACCCACGAGGTCGGTGTGCGGGTGGCGCTTGGGGCCGACAGCGGCAAGGTCATGGGGCTGTTTTTGCGTCAGGGACTGCGGCTGGTGGTTCTTGGGTTGGTCATCGGGCTCGTCGGGTCGATCCTGTCGGCAAGTCTGACGTCAAACCTGGTCTTCGGTATCAGTCCCTTCAATCCTCTGTTCTTGGCCGGCGGGGCGCTCATCATGACGTTGGTTGCCCTTGCCGCCGTCACCGTGCCCGTGCTGCGGGCGATCCGGGTCGACCCCAACCAAGCGCTGAGAGCGGAGTAGCCCCCGCACGCACTTGGACGGTCGACCCGGCGTCGCTGCGTTTCGAGATAGACGGGCCGCCCCCTACTGCTGAGTCAGCGGATCGACAACTCTGAAGGTGGCCGCCTGTCGCCAGAGAGCCTGCCCGGCCGGCTGCCACTTCAAGTAGTCGGGCAAGTTGTAAAAGAAGTCACCCAGCCTGAGCTTCCAGTCGTCCGTCCAGTAGATGTAGTGCCCCGGGTGGTTGTAGGACTCCAGGGTCACGAAGTCCGCGCCGGCCATGCCGGGGACAATCCGGAAGGTCGCGTCCTCCTTGAACAGTTGATCGTCGCTCGCCTGGTGCAGGTGGAACTCGAGGTTCTGGTGCCGCAGGTAGTGCCCCGGGTAGTTCACCGACTCGAGCGAGACCCAATCGCCGTCGGCCAGGCCGGGCACCATCCTGAACGTGGCGTCCTGCCGGTCGAGCGGCGTCGCCACCGGCGTGACCTCGCCGCGGTAAGACCGGTGACGTATGTAGTAGGGACCCTGCATCGCCTGGAATGAGCAGAGTGTCCCCATCGCCACGTCCGGCGGTGGAACGGCCTCACGTGATATGATATAGACGAGGCTCCACTGGTCGTTCCCGCCCTTCCTGACCACGGGAATACGAATCGTGAACTTGTTGTACTCGCCCTCGCTCTCGAACAGGTTGGCATCGAGTGGCCCCGGCGAGCTGCCCGATGTAAGAATCAACAGCCTGCCCTCATCGAACACGGCGATCATGATCGGGTACAGGTCGTCGCCCCGCGCCGCCAGCTTCATGAAATAGTCGGTGGTCTGCTTCAGGGCCTCGATACCACTGGCGATGAGCGACGTGAAGTCACCCATGTGGAGTGCTAACGTTGCCGCCACCCCCGCTCCTATCGCCTCCATCAAGTCCTCGGTGGACGGACCGCCGGGGTCCGACTCGATGACCTGATACATATAGATGAGCGGGTAGGTCGGCCGGCGGTGCTCCGGCGAGCCCTCGTAGACGGAGAACACGTTGGTGTACCCGGTCAGGAACCGCTCGCTGTTGCGCACCATATTCCCCGCCTTGTCGGTCACGCCGCGCCGCATGTAGTCCGGCGAGTCGGCCGACCAGACGACGTACGGCTCCTCCTCGTCACAGCCCCACTCCCAACCCGCGTCGTCGGCACAGCGGTGTGACTTGATCGCCGCGAGATAGATGCGGAAGAGCTGCAGGCTGTCCTGCGGAGCGGGCTCCGGCAGCTCGATCTCGCGGACCGTGGGCAGGGCCTCTAGACCCTCGACCTCCTGCGCCGGCCGCACTGCGCGGACGGTGCGGACGATCGGCATACCCACCGCCTCTTGTGTGGTGAGATCGAGCAGTTGTGGGTTCCGTACGTTGGCCCGTACCTGGGCCTCGAACGGTTGCAGGCTCTGGGTGACCGTGCGGACGAATGCGTTGGACACACCGACCTCGGCGAACATCTCCGACAGCTGGGTCTCGAAGTCCGATTTCCCGCCTGGATAGCCGGCCAGGTGTCGCTGCAGGCTATGGTTGAGCGTTAAGATGAGGTCGGGGTCGCTCGCCTCGATCGATTCTTGAATCGCGGCTCTCTGACGCTCGGCCGTCAGCCGGTTCATCGCGGCGGCGTCCACCGACTGGACCCGTACTTCTCCGCTCTGCGCCCGGTCGGAGACGTTGCGCAGGATCCCGCGGCCGCTCGTCGGCGCGTCCCGCGGCAGCCTTCCCAGCGTCACCACGAAGGTTCTCAGACCGCTCAGGGCGGGATCGGCCGCCCTGGTCTGCGTGCCTATCCGCAACTGGAAGCTGAACGCGCTCGTTTCAGTCGCCTGCCGGGAGACGCCGGTGCTGATCGACCCCTCGATGGCGGCCAGCGATCGGGGCTGCGCCCTCTCGATCTGGCGCGGCTGCATCGTGACAGGCCTGAACCGCTGAGCCGGTGCGAAAGCCACGGTGACCTGCGTGCCGGCACGCCAGAGCGGCACATCGAACTCGAATATCTCCCCCGGTTGCAGGTTGATGGTGTG
>JBDHHM010000096.1:0-6443 GCA_039589355.1 Gemmatimonadota bacterium
CCAGGTCTGCTTCTCCGATTTCGCTGCGGACGCCCGTCTGCGTCGAGGTGTGCCCGTCCGCTACATGGAGACGCGGAACGGGCGAGTCCCGGTGACGACGGCCTTCGACCTGCTGATGGCCCAGTTCGGTGTCTCTCGTGGCCTGCCGGGCGATTATCCGGAGAGTTACGATGACGAGGACAGTCCCTACACGCCGGCGTGGCAGGAACGGCTCACGGGTGTCTCAAGGAAGACGGTCATCAAGTTCGCCCGGGAATTTGCCGGGAACGCGGAGGCCACCAACGGACGGTGTACCGTCATCATCGGAGCGGGGATCAACCACTGGTACCACAACAACCTCATCTACAGGGGGCCCACAACCGGGCTCATGCTCACCGGTTCGGTGGGGGTGAGGGGCGGCGGTTTGGCCCACTACGTCGGGCAGGAGAAGCTCGCGCCCATGGCTGCCTGGGCGACCGTCGCCTTCGCCACCGACTGGTTGAAGCCGCCGAGGCTGCAAAACGCTCCATCGTTCCACTACGTGCACACCGACCAGTGGCGGTACGAGCGCGGGTTCGGTGAGTACCACCCGGTGCCCGAAGACGATCTGACGAAGGGCCATGCCATCGATCATCAGGTCCGGGCCGTGCGGCTGGGGTGGCTCCCCTTCTTCCCGCAGTTCAATCGGAACAGTCTTGACCTGGCCCGCGAGGCGATGGAGGCCGGCGCCGCCACTGATGACGAGATCGCGCAGCACGTCGCCGAGCAACTCCGCAGCCGCGGACTGCGCTTCTCGGTCGAGGACCCCGACGCCCCGGAGAACTGGCCGCGGGTTTGGTACATCTGGCGGGGCAATGCCATCATGTCGAGCGCCAAAGGGCACGAGTATTTCCTGCGGCACTACCTGGGCACGCACGACAACGCCATCGGCGACGAGGTCGCCGAGGGGTCGACCAGCGAAGTCAACTATGTGGAGGAAGGCCCGCGCGGGAAGTTCGACCTAGTGGTAGATCTGAACTTCCGGATGGACACCTCTGCCCTCTACTCGGACATCGTTCTCCCGGCAGCGACCTGGTACGAGAAGAACGATCTTAACAGCACGGACCTACATTCCTTCATCCATCCCCTGACCCAAGTGATCCCTCCCTGTTGGGAGTCGAAGAGCGACTGGGACATCTTCAAGGCACTGGCAAAGAAGACGGGCGAGCTGGCGAAGATACACATCCCGCATCCGGTGAAGGACGTCGTCGCCATCCCGCTGCGGCACGACACGCCGGACGAGATGGCCCAGCCGTCGGTGCTGGATTGGGCGAAGGGTGAATGCGAGTACGTCCCCGGTGTGACGGGACCGCACCTCAAGGTCGTGGAGCGCGATTACGCGAACCTGTACGAGCGCTTCACCTCGTACGGGCCTGCCGTGCGTGACGGCGGGATCGGCGCTCACGGGACTGCCTGGGGTATCGCCGACCAGTACGACGAGCTCCTGCGTGCCAACCCCAGCGTAGAGTGGAACGGCGAGCGATACCCGTCTCTGGTCGACTCGGTCCACGCGGCTAACGTGATCCTGGCGCTCGCTCCCGAGACGAATGGCGAAGCGGCGTACCGCGCGTTTAAGGCTCAGGAGAAAAGGGTCGGCTTACCGTTGGCCGACCTGGCCGAGCCGAACCGAAGCGTGCGCATGACCTTCGATGATCTCATCGCTCAGCCCCGGCGCCTGCTCACGAGCCCGATCTGGTCGGGTCTCATGAACGAGGGGCGGCCCTATTCGCCGTATACTTACAACGTGGAACGTCTCGTACCGTGGCGAACTCTCACGGGGAGGCAGCACTTCTATCTGGACCACGAGGGGTATCTCGCCTTCGGCGAGCATCTCCCCACATACAAGCCGACTCCCGCACCCGAGGTGTTCGGTGACCTCGTGAAGAGCCAGAAGGACGACGCCACCCTCACACTCAACTACCTCACTCCCCACGGGAAGTGGCATATCCACTCCACCTACGCCGACAACCACCGGATGCTCACCCTCTCCCGGGGGATCGAGCCGCTCTGGCTCAACGATGAGGATGCGGAATCCGTGGGCATCCGGGACAACGACTGGGTGGAGGTTCACAACGATCACGGGGTGGTGGTCACCCGCGCTGTCGTCAGCGCTCGCATTCCACGTAACACGTGCTTCTTCTATCACTCCCCCGAGCGGACCATCTCGGTGCCCAAGTCGCCGCTGCGCGGCAACCGACGGGCCGGGGGGCACAACAGCCTCACACGCACGCGCCTCAAGCCATCGCTAATGATGGGTGGGTACGGGCAGTTCACCTACGGGTTCAATTACTGGGGGCCCACGGGTGTGAATCGAGAAACCCACGTCCTGGTGAAGAAGCTCGAGGGACGACCCAACTGGTAGTGAGGAAAACCATGGACGTACGCGCTCAAGTTTCGATGGTCTTCCATCTCGACAAGTGCATCGGGTGCCACACCTGCAGCCTGGCCTGCAAGAGCATCTGGACGGACCGCAAGGGCACCGAGTACATGTGGTGGAACAACGTGGAGACCAAGCCGGGCACGGGGTATCCGACCCTCTGGGAGGACCAGGAGAAGTACAGAGGCGGATGGACTTACGAGGATGGGAAGGTCCGGCTCAGGCTTCAGGGAAAAGGGAAGACCCTCGGGAACCTGTTCTACAACCGCAGTCTCCCGGTTCTGGACGACTACTACGAGCCGTTCACCTATCGCTACCAAGACCTATTCGATAGCCCGGCCTCGGACGATCAGCCGACAGCGCGACCCATCTCCATGATCACCGGCGAAGAGATGGAAATCGAGGCGGGACCCAACTGGGACGACGACCTGGGCGGTTCACCGCTCTATGCAGAGAACGACTTCAACCTGCGGGACCTGACGCCAGAGGAGCGAGAGGGTCTGTTCGAGATGGAGCGCATCGTCCACCTCTACCTTCCGCGGATCTGCAACCACTGCCTGAACGCCGGATGCGTGGCCGCCTGTCCCGCGGGCGCGATCTACAAGCGTGGCGAGGACGGCGTCGTTCTGGTGAACCAGGACAAATGCCGCGCCTGGCGGATGTGCATCTCGGGATGTCCTTACAAGAAGGTCTACTACAACTGGGGCACGGGGAAATCGGAGAAGTGCATCCTCTGCTTCCCCAGACTGGAGAGCGGGCAGGCCCCCGCCTGCTTCCACTCGTGCGTGGGTCGAATCCGCTACGTCGGCCTGCTCCTCTACGATGCGGACCGGATTCCGGACGCCGTAGCCGCCCCGGACGACAAGCTGGTGGAAGCGCAGCGCGACATCATCCTCGACCCGTTTGATCCGGCGGTCATCGAAGCCGCCGCGGAGAGCGGGATGGATCCACTTTGGATCGAGTCGGCCCAGAGCTCTCCCGTTTACAAGTTCGTGAAAGAGTGGAAGCTCGCGCTGCCCCTCCATCCGGAGGCGCGAACGCTGCCCATGCTCTTCTACGTTCCCCCCCTCCTCCCAGCCATGGGGACGAGGGAGAACGGCAGCTTCGAGATCGAAGGGGAGGATTACTTCGGATCGCTGGACCAGGCGCGGATCCCGATTCGCTACATGGCGCGGCTCTTCGCTGCGGGTAATGAATCGGTTGTCGAGGAAGCGATCAAGCGGCTCATCGGAGTTCGCCTCAAGAGACGGCAGGAGACGGTCGGAGACGCCGATCCCGCGGGAATCCAGAGCGCCCTGAGCGAGGCAGGTCTAGACGAGGAAACGGTAGAGGCGATCTACAAGCTCACGTCGCTACCGACGAGGGAGGATCGCTTCGTGGTGCCGCCGTATCACCGGGAGATGGCGATCGAGATGATGGAGGATCCGCTGGTGCGAAAACAGACCGCCGGAGTCGGTCGGCGCGAAGCGCCGGCGCGAGGCCCATGAGCAGCGACCTCTTAACCGGCCTCGCCGATGTGCTCGAGTACCCCGGGAGTGACTTCCGGGTGCGGTGCATGGCGCTGATGGCGCGGCTCGAGGTGGAGCGTCCCGAGGCCGCGGAGGCGATGGGGGAGTTCCTGGAGGCGACCGGGCCGGTGTCGGCGACGGCATTAGAGGAGACTTACGCAGCGACGTTCGACCTGAACCCGGTCTGCTGCCTCAACGTCGGGTACCAGCTCTTTGGGGAGAGCTATAAGCGAGGCGCCTTCATGGCGCAGCTTAACGCGGATTATAGGGAGCGTGAATTCGAAGCTGGCAATGAGCTCCCCGATCACCTCCCGGTTATCCTGCGTTTCCTGGCCGTGCTCGACGATGCAGAACACAGATCCTGGTTACTGGAGGAAGCCGTTCTGCCGGCACTCGCGAAGATGGCGGGGGCATTCGAGGGCACCGACAGCGTGTATGGAGCGCTCGTGCGGTCGGCGCTGCTAACGCTCCAGCCGCCGGGGTTCGTTCTTCGCAAGGACGATTCGAGGACGCTGCCCGTCCTCGGTGCGGATGATCACACATCCTGGGAATGGAACGATGGGAAACACTAGTGATTTGATCTTGTATGCGGTGTTCCCGTACATGGCGGTCCTGCTCGCCGTGGTCGGCAGCGTGTATCGGTTCGCCTCGGATCGCTTTTCATACTCCACGCTGTCCTCGCAGTTCTTAGAGGGGCGCCGCCTGTTCTGGGGGTCAGCGCCCTTCCACTACGGGATCCTGATCGTGCTGGCGGGTCACCTGATCGCCTTCCTCTTCCCCCGGAGTGTGATGTGGTTCAACGGTGTACCGGTGCGCCTGTACATGTTGGAGACGACCGGTCTCGCGTTTGGCCTTCTGACTCTCTTCGGGCTGATCATTCTCATCTACCGGCGGGCGGTCACCGGCCGGGTCCGCGTGGTTACTTCGGGAATGGATATTGTCCTGCTGATTCTTTTGCTCACCGCGGTCGCCAGTGGGACGTACGTCGCGATCTTCCACCGGTGGGGATCCGCCTGGTTCGTTCATACCGCGACTCCGTATCTGCGATCGCTGTTGTGGCTCGCGCCGGAGCCCCAGTACATAGCCGCGCTCCCACTCTCGGTCAGGCTCCACATTCTCAACGCCTGGGCGCTTGTGGCCATAATCCCGTTCACGCGCCTCGTGCACTTCCTCATCGTTCCAATCGGATACCTGTGGCGTCCCTATCAGCTGGTGATATGGAACCGCAGGGAGGCTAAGAGCGGGCCATAGCGTTTGGAAAGACCGGTGAAGCGTCAGACGCGGTCATCTCACGGGAGGAAATGATTGTGGATCGGGTGAGAGGTACTCCCAACGAGGGCTTGCTGGGTGCCACGCTCGGCTTCTTCGTCGGATTCGCCGCTGTATCCCTGT
Source organism: Gemmatimonadota bacterium (assembly GCA_039589355.1). Taxonomy (GTDB): domain Bacteria; phylum Gemmatimonadota; class Gemmatimonadetes; order Palauibacterales; family KS3-K002. The sequence goes on from JBDHHM010000096.1 coordinate 5,296, forward strand.
TCGGGCCCACGGCGCAACGCTTTCAGGAGGCTATGGGGCTCAACCCCGTTATGGTGGGGCTTCTGGTCGCGGCGCCGGCGCTGTCGGGTTCGCTACTCCGCATTCCATTCGGCGCCTGGGTGGATACCACCGGGGGAAGACGCCCGTTTCTGATCCTGCTTCTGCTCTCCTTCGCCGGAATGGCAGGTCTGCTCGTGCTGAGCTGGGCGCTCTACCCCGATCACCTGACGGCTTCGTTCTACCCGCTCGTCATTGTGCTCGGAGTGCTGAGCGGGTGCGGAATCGCGACCTTCTCCGTCGGGATCGGCCAGGTTTCTTACTGGTTCCCGGCGGATCGTCAGGGCGGTGCTTTGGGGGCCTACGCCGGCCTCGGAAACATCGCCCCAGGGCTCTTCGCGTTTCTTCTTCCCATCAGCCTCGTTCACTGGGGACTGACGGGCTCATACCTGGCCTGGCTCGTATTGCTGGGAGTGGGGATCGGCGTGTATTACGCGACCGGCCTCAACGCACCCTATTTCCAGCTTCGGGCACAGGGCGTGGCGGTCGACGAGGCCCGGAGCGCCGCGAAGGAGGGAGGCCAGGAGATCTTTCCCGCCGCCGGCGCTGCCGAGGGCCTCGGCATCGCCGCCCGCGTCTGGAAGACTTGGGCGCTCGTCTTCATCTATTTCACCACCTTCGGAGGGTTCATAGCCCTCACCGCATGGTTCCCCACATACTGGGTTTCTTTCTTCAGCCTGAGTCTGGGGACGGCCGGTATACTGACGGCGGTGTATTCGGTGGGAGCATCGGTCATCCGTGTCCCCGGCGGGATGGTAGCCGACCGCGTCGGTGGGGAGATTACGGCGATCGGTTCGCTGCTCGTCATGCTGGCCGGCGCCCTGCTTCTCACGCTGTCTCACCGGTACGGCCTGTCGTTCCTGGGGGCGGTCCTGATGGCGATCGGGATGGGCGTTGCCAACGCCGCAGTCTTCAAGCTGGTGCCGCAGGAGGTGAAGGAGGCGGTCGGCGGAGCAGCGGGCTGGGTCGGGGGGCTCGGAGCGTTCGGGGGCTTCGCGATCCCGCCGCTTCTAGGTGCGTTTGTCCGCGGTCAGGGCGGCCCAGGGTACGCCACGGGGTTTGTCATCTTCGTCGTGCTGGCGGTGGCATCC
>JBDHHM010000097.1:0-7105 GCA_039589355.1 Gemmatimonadota bacterium
TCCCTAACCTTCTTGCATTGAGTTAAGGAACTCCTCGTTGTTCTCCGTCCGCTTCATCCGCTGGATGAGGAACTCGATGGACTCGGCGGGCGGCATGTCGGCCAGGAAGTTGCGGATGAGGTACATGCGATTGAGCTCTTTCTCGTCCAGCAGGAGCTCCTCGCGGCGCGTGCCCGAGCGGTTGAGGTCGATGGCGGGGAAGATCCGCTTGTCGGCGATATGGCGGTCGAGCACGATCTCCATGTTACCGGTCCCCTTGAACTCCTCGAAGATGACCTCGTCCATACGGGAGCCGGTCTCGATCAGGGCGGTGGCGATGATCGTCAAGCTACCGCCTTCCTCGAGGTTACGCGCCGAGCCGAAGAAGCGCTTCGGCTTGTGGAGAGCGTTGGCGTCGACGCCGCCCGAGAGGATCTTGCCCGAGTGGGGGACGACGACGTTGTAGGCGCGGGCGAGTCTGGTGATCGAGTCGAGCAGGATGACCACGTCCCGCTTGTGCTCGACCAGCCGCTTCGCCTTCTCGATCACCATCTCGGCCACCTGCGTGTGGCGGTCGGCGGGCTCGTCGAAGGTCGACGAGATCACTTCCGCGTCGACATGCTCCTCCATGTCGGTGACCTCTTCGGGTCGCTCGTCGATGAGCAGCACGATGAGATGCACGTCGGGTTCGTTCTCGGTGATCGCGTTGGCGATCTTCTGGAGCAGGATCGTCTTACCGGCCTTGGGCGGCGAGGTGATCAGCCCCCTCTGCCCTTTACCGGTGGGCGTGATCAGGTCGATGATCCGGTTCGCCGCCGTTTGAGCGCTCCAGATTGATGCGATCCTCCGGATAGCGCGGCCGCAGGTTGTCGAAACTGATCCGGTGCTTCGATTTCTCAGGGTCCTCGCCGTTGACCTGCTCGACCTTCAGCAGGGCCAGGTAGCGCTCGCCTTCCTTGGGCGGCCGGACCTGGCCGAGGACCGTGTCGCCCGTCCGCAGATCGAATCTCTTGATCTGCGACGGTGACACGTATATGTCATCCGGTCCGTATAGGTAGTTCCAGTCCTGACTCCGTAGGAACCCGTAGCCCTCCGGCAGGATCTCCAGGACGCCTTCCGCCCTGAGGATCACGTCGGAGTCCAGCAGGTTCTGTTCGATTCGGAAGATCAGGTCTTGCTTGCGGAGGGAAGAGTAGTTCTGGATGTTCAGCTCTTCCGCCATCTCGTGGAGGTCAGCGGCTGATTTCGCCTTCAACTCCGCGATATCGAGCGACGTGGGGGTAGTAGTCATTTGTTTCTTCTGTGGTTGGCTGCATGTCTGGCCGGGGGAGCTGCGAAGTCAGGGTCGTGCGCAGACTTGATCGGCGCGCCGGCGACGCGTACGGCCAGCAGCGATATGTTGTTAGATTACTTTGTGTTACGCTTTCGGTATTGCTCTAATGGGTGCAGTAAGAAATCACGGCGGACTTCTGGCTGGTGACACCGGATTCTAATAGTCAGTATGCGGACGGTCAAGGGCCGGCGGACTATCTGGCGATTTTCGCCTTCTGCCGGGTGGAGACCGTTCGTCCCGGCCGCCTGGTGACGGGGCGGCTGCGGCCAGGGTTGACGCCCGAGTCGGCGGAGGTGCAGGAGGCGCTGGCGGACTGGCCCGGTTCGGTGGGCGTGCGAGAGGAGCCGCTGGGCTGGGAGCTCTTCCTGTTCGAGCCCGTTGCGCGGCGCGAGCGCTGGTGGCTGCACGCCCTGCTGTTCGGGGCGACGTTGTTCAGCACGGTGGTGGCCGGAAGTCTGTTGAAGGGGCACTGGCCGATCGGGTTCGAGCTCGTCCCGCTGCTCGGCGGTCGGTTCGTGCCGATCCCCGTGGCGATCGATGTGGGCGCTCTGGTTCCGGGGCTCCCTTTCGGACTGGCCCTGGTTGGGATCCTGGCGGTGCACGAAGCCGGCCACTACTTCGCGGCGCGGTACCATCGGATTAGCGTGACGCCGCCGTATTTCATTCCGTTCCCTCCCTACCTGTCGGTGATCGGGACGCTGGGTGCGTTCATCAGGTTGCGCTCGCCGGTCCTCAGCCGGTCGACCCTGCTCGATGTGGCGATATCGGGTCCGCTGTTCAGCTTCCTGGCCTCGCTGCCGCTGCTCTGGTGGGGCCTGGCGCACAGCCGGGTCATCGCGGTGACCCACGCCCCGACGGCGTACCTGGTGCCCTTTGCCGCCGACCGCTTCTGGTTGGGCGGTTCGCTCGCCATGTCGTGGCTCACGCGGCTGGTGCTCGACTTCCCAGGAGCGGGCCACGTCGTGGAGATGCACCCGATCGCCTTCGCCGGGTGGCTCGGCCTGTTCGTGACGGCTCTGAACCTGCTCCCGATCTCGCAACTGGACGGCGGACACCTGCTGTACGCGCTGCTCGGGTCGCGCCAGCGGCTGGCTGCCTGGATCTTCTTCCTGGCGCTGATCCCGCTGGGGTTCCTCTGGGCCGGTTGGTGGGTATGGGCGGTCCTGGTGGTAGGGGTCGGGCGGGGGCGGATCCAGCACCCTCCGCTGTACAATTCGGAGCAGGGGCCGGGTACGGTGCGTGTCGCCGTCGGGTTGGCGGCGGCCCTGGCATTCGTGCTCTGTTTCGTGCCGGTCCCGTTCCGGCTCTAGGTGGTGGCGCGGACGCGCCTTGACGCTAATGGAGTATTGAAAGAGATTGTCCTTCCTTTTCAAGACAGTTTTCGGACGCTTCCACTCGGTCCAGTGGGGGGATTGAGCCTGCAATGGCCCGGCACAACCGCGACGGAGAAGGCACAGACCAGCACGGTGCCAGATACAAGATAAGCTACCAGCCGGACTGGCTGCGTCAGATCAAGATCTCACGTACGCTCTCGGGGAGTAATCGCCAGTCTACGAAGACGCTGTTTCGCAACCCTGCCACCTGCGCCGAGCGGTCGCCCGGCGACCGGGTGCGGACGCGGGTCACGTCGGCGGACGGCAAGCTCGATTTCGAGATCACGGTGGCGGACAAGTCGCGGCGTGTGGATCAGGTCGTGGTCACGTCCCGGGCGGCGGACGGTAAGGGAGAGATCACCTTCATTATCGACGGCTCACTCCCGGGTCCGGGCGACCTCGGGAAGGCACGCCGGCGCCGGCGCCGCGGTCGCTAAGGCCGGCGGCCGCCGCTTCGCCCTCCGATCGCCGCGAAGTCGGCCCTCAGCTCAGCCAAGAGCGCACGCGTACGCTCCAGCTCGATCGCCAGCGCCTCGTCATTGAGCAGGCGGCCGAGTGAGCCCCGGCCCGACTCGACCCGTTCGCGGATCCGCGCTACACTCTCGCCGATTCCGGCCAGCCGAGCGGCGAATACCGTGTCGGTGGCGAAACCGCCGGCGGTCCCGCTTCTCTCATCCCAGAGTCGGGCCAGCTGTTGGATCCGGGGTCCGATCCGGTCCAGCGCCACCCGCACCTCCTCGTCGGCCATCAAGCCGGCCAGGCCGTCGGCTGCGCTGCCGATGGTGTCGAGTGTGGCGGCCGCCTCGTTCAAATTGGTGAGCAGCTCGCGCAGTTCGGCGGGTCGGCGCGCCATACGTGGCAGGGTCCCATCGCCGTAGCGGACCTGATCCATCAGCTGGCGCCAGCGATCGGTCACGGGCGGCACCGAGTCGTAGAGGCCCTCCAAACGTCGTGTCAGGTAGGAAGGGTCGAGCTCCTCCGCCGTGGGCAGCTCGTCCCCGTCCTGCAGCGGTGGGGCCGGTTCCGCCGCGGGCAGGATGTTGACGACCGCCTCTCCCAGCAGGCTGGCCGTCGTGACCTGAGCCACCGCGCCTTCGGTGATGAAAGGCTGCGCACCGATGTTGATGTGGAGCTCGACTACGAGGCGTTCGGGCGCATCGCTCCGGGGCGGCTCGAAGCGAAGACCGCTGACCTGCCCGACCGGCTGACCTGCGAGCCACACGGGCGCCCGCGCGCGCAGCGCCTGGGTCGTGAATGTGTGAAAGTGAAGAGTGTAGCGGCCCTCGACGGCGTCGCGAACGTCATCGATGAAGAAGATCATAAATGACGCGCCCGTGACCACCAGGGTCACCAACACCCCGATGCGTAGCTGAGACCAGCGCACGCGGTGGGCGTTCATCGCAGCCGTCTCCGGGGCGGCGTTGCCGTGGCCGTCCGCCTTGTCTTAGGTTCCCGCGACATGCTCAAGCTTGGTGATATTAGTCACAGCAAGGCGATCCGAACCCCATCGGCCGCCGCCTTGGCTGTGCTGAAGATAATCATGGAGCGCTAATGGCAGCACCCCAGGCCGCCAAGATCGAACTGAGCGCCGGCGGAGTGATTCTCCGGCGCCACGCGGACGAGGCGCTCGAGGTTTTGCTCATCAGGGACGGCTACGGCAACTGGGGCTGGCCCAAAGGGCACGTCGAGACCGGCGAGAGCCTCGAGGCGGCCGCGCTGCGTGAATGCAGTGAGGAGACGGGACTGACCCGCCTGCAGCTCAGAGAGTGGGTCGGGGCGACCGATTGGTACTTCCGGGCCGGCGGCACGCTGATCCACAAGTTCTGCGACTACTTCCTGGTCGAGGCCGACCCGGCGGAGGTGACGTTGCCCCAGCGGGCGGAAGGGATTCAGGCCTGCCGCTGGCTGCGGTCGGAAGACGCGGCGACGCTGCTCACGTACACGAACGCGCGCCATCTGCTTGCCGCCGCACAGGAGCGGCTGGCGCGCGCCACGGCGGCGGTTGGGGGAGCGCCCACGCCGGCACGGTCGCCGGGAAAGGCGCGCGGCAAGTGAAGAGGAGCCAGGGGGACGGCGTGCGATGAGCGACACGTCCGGTTCAAAGCTCTCGGTGTTTCTCACGGGCGGCACGGGTTTCGCGGGCCGCCACATTGCCCGGCAAACCGCGGAGCGCGGTCACCGGCTGCGTGCCCTGGTTCGCGAGCCGGAGTCGGCTGGCAGCTTGACCGAGTTGGGTGCCGAACTGGTCGAGGGAGATGTGACCGGGGACGAAGGGCTCGATGAGGCGATGGCCGGTTGCGACGTCGTCATCCACCTGGTCGGCATCATCCGGGAGCGGCCCCCGGAGCAGACGTTCGAGAACGTCCACACCCGTGGCACCCAGCGCGTGCTGGAAGCGGCGCAGCGGGCGGACGTGGGCAAGTTCATCCTGATGAGCGCCCTGGGCGCCAAGACGGACGGTACCGCGTACCAGCGCACCAAGTACGAGGCCGAGGAGGTCGTCCGCAGGTCGGGCATCCCCTACGTGATCTTCCGCCCGTCCGTGATCGTGGGGCCCGACGGCGAATTCATGCGGCTCCTTTTGCGGGTAGTTCGCCGGCTCCGGCTGATACCCGTTATCGGCGATGGCCGCTACCGGCTCCAACCGGTAGACGTCGCCGATCTGGCCGAGGTTTTCGTTCAGGCGGCGGAACGTGAGAACCTAAGAAACGAGAGCTTCGACATCGGTGGACCTCACAAGCTCACATACAACCGCCTCCTCGAGATCATCTGTGAGGAGCTCGGGCTCCGGCGCCGGCTGGTTCATGTGTCGCCGCGTATCGTACGTCCACTGGTCGACCTGGCCTCTAATTGGCGCCTTCCCACCCCAATCAGCTCCGACGAGCTGGCCATGATGTTCGAGGAGAGCATAGTCCCGGGGGACGGGAACGTGCTGCGCGAAGTGTTCGGGCTCGAACCGACGCCGTTCCGCTCGGTCCTGCAGCGTCTGGCCTGATGCGGGCGCCCTGAGACCTCGCGGCCGGGATGGCGGTTGGGTATTGTACCTGGCGCCCAGAATAGGGAGATAGAACCCGCAAGATGAGGGTACCCGTCGATAGATCCGCGCTGGCGAGGCTGCCGAACTTCATCTCGGCGCTGCGTCTGCCTATCGCCGCCGCCTTCGTCGTGGTCGATGGGCTGCTGTGGCGCGGCATCCTCCTCTTTCTCGGCGCCCTCACCGACGCGCTGGACGGCTGGCTCGCCCGTCGCCTGGGCGTGGAGAGCAAGGCGGGCGCCATCATGGACCCGGCCTTCGATAAGCTGTTCGTCCTTATCACCCTGGCGGCTTTCCTGCCGGGGCCCTATCTAGGGTGGCGGGAGTACCTGATACTCGTCTCACGCGATCTGTATGTCGGCACGGGGTGGCTGGTGGCAAAGGCTATGGGAATCAACGTTCCGGCCCAGGTCCGGCCCGCCGGCAAGTTGGTAACCGCTCTGCAGGTGGTGACGCTCTTCGTGCTGCTCCTGGCGCCCGAGCGCAACGCAGTCTTTATCGTTGCGGTCGGCGCGGCGTCGGCCATCGCGATCGTCGACTACACGTTCGCCGGGGTGGCCGCACTACGACGGTCGAGAGCGGCCTAAGGTGTAGCGGCCGCTTGTTTCCAGCGAAGGGAGAGACAATGTACACGAGACCCGGGGCCGACAGCGAAGGACCTGCACCGCATCGACGTCGTTGCCGCTGGATGCGCGTGGGTGGAATCGCCGCTCTGGTTCTGATCGCCGCAGCGGCGACGGGATGCCAGCAGGGTGCTTCCGAGGGGCCGCTGGACCTGCTGGCGGTCGACAGCGTGCTCTCCGAGCTCGGCGGCACCCTCACCGCCAGCCTCGAGCGGGGACAGCGTTGGCGGATGATCAGCTCCATCGGCGTCGGCCTGCCGCCCAACGACTTCCGGCCCGAGGACCTGCCCGAGCCGGGCTCACGGGGCGCCGGCCTGCTGCAGGTCTACTGCATCCAGTGCCACTGGCTGCCCACGCCGCAGATGCACAGCGCGGCCGAGTGGCCGATACTGGTGAAGCGCAACATCCTGCGCATGCAGCAGCTCAGCGACCGACTCGGCGGCCCGCTGACCACAGGGCTCATCGGCGAGGTCGTGATGGCCGGCTACGAGAGCGTCGAGATCCCCTCAGCGGCGGACGCCGACACCATAATCGCCTATCTGCAGCGTTACGCGCTTCCCACGCCCGAAGCGGGCGAACTGACGGCGGGGCCGGGAAGGGAGCTGTTCCAGCAGAAGTGCTCGGTCTGTCACGAGCTGCCGGCGCCGAGCGGCCACACCGCGACGGGTTGGGATCGCGTCGTCGGCCAGATGCAGGCCTACATGGCGCTCTTCGACGTCCAGCCGCTGAACAACCAGGAGCTGGACGCAATTACGGGCTATCT
>JBDHHM010000098.1:0-11854 GCA_039589355.1 Gemmatimonadota bacterium
CCCACCTCCGAGACCAGGACCTCTAGGGTCAGATCCCGTCCCCGCGCCGACTCCGGGACAGCCACCCGCCCCCTGAACATGTTGGTCTGACCCGCGAACTCGAGGTCCGTGCTCGACACGACCTCGCCGTCGGCCTTGAGCCGGGCCACAAACTCCTTCACCTCCGCGTCCCAGAGGCCGCCGGGCTCGATGGGGCAGCCGCACATCATGCGGACGCGCACGCTCACCTCGAAGGCGTCGCCGACCGGCGTCAGCGGCTCGGGGCTGAGGATCTCGACGATGAAGCCGTGGAGCTCGAGGACAACGCCGTCGCCCTCCGCGTGCCGGCCGGGCACAACCAGCATCTGCTTGCTGGCGGTCTGGATCGCCTGCGGGTAACCCAGCGGGCCGGCCGCCGAGATGACCACGATCGTCGGCTCGGCGATGTCGAGCTCGGCGAGGAAGCCGGCGGTCCCCTCGGTATCGTAGATCGTCATGTCGCGGGCGTGCGCCGTGCGCATGATGAGCTGCGTGTCACCGGTGCCACCCTCGTGCAGTCCCTCGGCGAGGATCTCGCCGGTCCCGGCGTTCACGACCGTCACTCGCGTGCCGCCCACCCCGCTCCCGATGACCTTCCCGTCACGGGCGACCACGCGGATCATGACGCGCGTGGGAGCCTGGGCCTCGGCGTCGGCAGCTCCCGTGGCGATGGCGAGGATCAGGGCGAGGGCGGGCGTTAGTTTGTTCATTAGGCCTCCGTATTCAGTAGTCGGTGGCCGGTGACCGGTGGCCGGTGGCCGGTGACCGGTGGCCGGTATGTTCGAACGCTCGAAGTTCCAAGTTACCGGCTACCGGCTACTGGCCACCGGCTACCATCTGATCAACGCCGCGCCCCACGTAAACCCACTCCCAAACGCCGTCAAACACACCAAACTGCCCCGCTTAACCCGCCCGTCCTCCACCGCCTCGTGCAGCGCGATGGGGATGCTCGCCGCCGTGGTGTTCCCGTATTTGTGGATGTTGCTGATCACCTTCTCGTCGGGCAGGCGCAGCGACTTCTGCACCGCCTGGGTGATCCTCTGGTTGGCCTGGTGCGGGATCACGTAGTCGATGTCGTCCAGGCTCAGCCCCGAATCCTCCAGCGCCTCCTTCACCGCCGCCGGCATCTTCACCGCGGCGTGCTTGAACACCTCGCGCCCCTCCATCATCGGCCGCGTCAAACCTTTCTCGATCTGCTCCGCCACCAGCCACGGCTTGTAGCGCGAGCCCGGTGCCTCCATCCACAGCTTCTCGGCGTGCCGGCCGTCGGCATGGATGTTCACCGACAGGACGCCCCGATCGCCATCCTCCGTCGGCCCCAGGATCACCGCACCCGCACCGTCGCCGAACAGCACCGCCGTGTCCCTGCCGGCCGTCGACAGTATCAGCCCCGTCGACTGCACCTCCGTACCCACCAACAGTATTCGCTTGTATACCCCCGCGCGGATCCAGGCGTCGGCGATCGACAGCCCGTAGATGAAGCCGCTGCACTGATTCCGCACGTCCAGGCAAGGGACGTTCTTGATACCCAGCTTCCGCTGCAGGAATACGCCCGAGCCCGGGAAGTAGACGTCAGGGCTCAGCGTCGCCACGATGATGCAGTCCAGATCACCGGCCTCGAGGCCCGCACCCGCCAGCGCCCGCTCCGCCGCCTCCTTCGCCAGGTCCGAGCTACCCGTCCCGCCCTCCACCCAGCGGCGCTCGGCGATCCCCGAGCGCTGGAGGATCCATTCGTCGCTCGTATCCATCCACTGGGCAAGATCTTCGTTAGTTATCACACGTTCGGGCACGTAGTAGCCCGTCGAGATCGCTTCAGATCGTAGCATGGCTTACCGTGTTAGGGGTCAATCTGTGCTTGCCACTCGCGTGGAGTCGGTTGACGTGATAATCTACGGCGTTCCTGACGTCTTGACGACCGGGAGGGAGGACTCGTTGGCCAAGACCAAGAAGGCTGGCGCGACGAAGAAGCGTTCCGGGATAAAGAAGAAGGCGAGTGGCGGCGTGGCCAAGAAGGCGAAGGCCAAGGCGGCCCCCCGGGCCAAGCCCAAGGCAAAGGCCAAGGTGGCCCCCCGGGCCAAGCCCAGGGCAAAGGCGAAGGCCAAGCCCAGGGCAAAGGCCAAGGTGGCCCCCCGGGCCAAGGTGGCCCCCCGGGCCAAGGTGCCCCCCCGGGCGAAAGCCGCGAAGGGGGAGGTCACGCCGCGGGCAGTGCAGGACGCGGTGGACCGGGGCCGGGGCTGGCTGGGTGAGCGGCGCGACTTTTTCGGCTATCTGGCCCGGCGCGACAGCGGCCGTGGGGCGCCGGAGCTGGCGTGGCACCTGCGGGGCGACCTGCGGGCGAAACAGGGCCCGGACGGGAGCTGGACGGAGGGCGACCTAGCGGTCTCGGCAGAGTCGCTGTGGCGGCTACTGGACCTGGGTCTGGCGGGCGACTCTCCGGTGGTCGAGAAGGCACTGGACTGGCTGTACAGCCGGCGCGACGAGGAGGGAGCCTACGGCTCGGGCTGCACGCCGTCGCGTCACGAGGGCCGGGTCTGCGAGCACTTCATCAGCGGGTTCTTCAGCCCCGGCCCGTCGGACGAGCCGCAGGAGCTGACGCTGAGCAATGGTCAGAGCGTGACCTCGGACGCCGGGGCGCGGCTGCTGATGTCGGAGCGGGCGCTGCGCTCGGCGCTGCGGGCGCGTCCGGCCGATCCCCGGGCGAACGCGTCGGTGCTGGGTCTGCGCAGTCTGCCGCTCTATCTGGAGTACGGTGGCCACTACACGCCGGCCGTCCTGGCCGGCGCGCTGCAGGCGCTGGCGTGGCAGGACGGGCTACGCTCTGCGGAGCTGGAGGCGGGCCTCGAGTCGCTGGTGGGAGCGCAGGAGAAGGCTGGCGACTGGCCGAACGTGGAGTTCTTCTTCGTCCTGGAGGCGTTGCTGGAGATACGGCACCCGGCGACCGATCGGATGCTGAGGCAGGCGACCCCGCGCCTGCTCGAGACCCAGCACAAGTACGGCGCATGGGGCCGGCGTCACCTGGGATCGCAGACCTGGATCGCCGTGCAGGTGCTGGAGCGGGTCCAGAGGTCGATGCGGCGCGCGCGATGAGGCGTTCCGGGGCCCCGGAAACCCTTGACGCCCACCAACCCTACTCTTAGTCTCAGCCCGAGTTTCTAGGGCATATCGCAGCTCACGACTGGGAGGACGATGCTCACCCCGAGCAGAGCGTTTACAATCAGTCTGTCGGGAGTGGCCGGCCTGGTCCTGTTGGCATTCGTCTCCCACGCCAGGGTGGCGCCCCGGGCCAAGGTGGCCCCCCAGGCCGGACGCCCGGCCAGGGGAGGGCCGGTCCTTGGGGCCGCGGCCGTGGCTCAGGGCGCACAATTCTCATTCGATCCGGACACGCTCGTCGGCTGGGGTAGGGGACCGGTACAGCCGATCTTCTTCAGCCACCGCCACCACGCCGGGGAGTACGAGGTCGAGTGCCTCTACTGCCATTCGAACACCGATATCTCGAGTTGGGCATCGATGCCACCGGTGGAGCTCTGCCTGGGCTGTCACCGGGTGGTGAAGCCGGCCAGCTCGGAGATCGCGAAGCTGCGCGGCTACGTGGAGCGCGGCGAACCGATCCCCTGGGAGCGCGTCTATAGGGTCGCCGACTTCGTCCAGTTCAACCACGGGCGGCACGTGCGGGCCGAAGTCGAGTGCCAGGAGTGCCACGGCGAGGTGGAGGAACACGACGTCCTCTGGCAGTGGTCGCCGCTGACCATGGGCTGGTGCCTGGAGTGTCATAGGGAGCCGGGTGAGGACGAGGCCAAGCTGGCTGAAGCGGCTGCCAACGAGGCTCGCTACGCCAAGGAAGGCCGCGAGTCATACGGCCTGCACCCGAGATCGATCGACTCGCAGTACGGCGTGTTGAAGGGCCCGATCGATTGCGTGGCCTGCCACTACTAGAGTGAAACGGGAGCACTTATAGATGTCGGAGATCAAGCGTCGCGACTTCCTGAAGGTCCTCGGGCTGACCGGTGCCAGCACCGGCCTGGTGGGCTGCGCGCAGGAGCCGGCGAAGAAGCTGATCCCCTACCTGGTGCAGCCGGAGGAGATCATCCCCGGCATCCCGAACTGGTACGCCAGCGCCTGTCGCGAATGCCCCGCGGGTTGCGGCGTTCACGTCAAAGTCCGTGAAGGCCGGCCGATCAAGGTGGAGGGGAACCCCGACCACCCGGTGAACGCGGGTCGTCTGTGCGCGCGCGGCCAGGCATCGCTCCAAGGGCTCTACAATCCCGACCGCATCACGTCGCCGCTACGACGCGTCGAGGGGACGGACGAGTTCGAGCCGATCTCTTGGGACGAGGCCGAGTCCGTTCTGGCGGGCATGCTGCGGACCATGCGAAGCGAGGGCCGCCCGGACTGGCTCTACCTGATCACGGACGGAGCGGCGGGCACGCTCGACCGGCTGTTCGACTCTTGGATGGGCGCCGTCGGGTCACCGAACCGTGTGATCCACGAGAGCTTCGACGTGGAGCCGCTACGCGAGGCGAACCGCCTGACCTTCGGCGTGGCCGAGATCCCGCGCTACGACATCGACGCCGCCGAGCTGGTAGTCTCTTTCGGCGCCGGCTTCCTCGAGACCTGGGTCTCGCCCGTTCAGTACGCGCGCCTGTTCTCCGCATCCCAGACCTTCCGGGATGGGCGTGCAGGCCGCTTCGTCCACATCGGCCCGCGACTCTCGCTCACCGGCTCGAACGCCGACGAATGGGTCCCCGCGGGTCCGACCGGCGCCATGCTGATGGCGCTCGCCATGGCCCGGGTCCTGGTGGCGGAGGGGCGGGCAGGCGCACGTGGCGCGGCGGTGCGGCCGCTGGTCGAGCCCTTCACGCCGGAGCGCGTGGCCGAGGCGGCCCGCGTCGAGCCGGAAACGATCGAGCGGCTGGCTCACGAGTTCGCCGAAGCGCCCTCGAGCGTCGCGCTTCCCCCCGGAATCGAGGGGACGGACCGCAATGCCACAGCGGCGCACGCAGCGGTGAACCTGCTGAACTACGCGGCGGGCAACGTAGGCCGCACTGTGCGCTTCGGACCCAACGTGGTCCGGCGACGCGCGGCGCGCGTGGCGCGCATGCAGGAAATGGTGGAGACGATGCGCGGCGGCGGCGTGCAGATGCTGCTGGTGCACGGGACCGATCCCGTCCACACGACCCCGGCGGCGCTCGGCTTCGCCGGGGCGCTGGCCAGCGTCGACATGGTAGTCAGCTTCTCCAGCTACATGGACGAGACGGCGGCGCGCGCTCACCTGATCCTCCCCGATCACACTCCGCTGGAAAGCTGGGGCGACCACGAGCCGGAGGTCGGGGTCCGCACGCTGATGCAGCCCACGACGAACCCGATCTTCGACACGAAGAGCACGGGCGATGTGCTGCTGTCGCTGGCGGCGCGCCTTGGCGGTGACGTGGCCGGCGCCTTCAACTGGCCGGACTACCACGCCTACCTGCGCGATGCCTGGCAGGCGGTAGGGCGCGAATTCGCACCGGGGTCGGACTTCGAGGAGTTCTGGCACACCGCGCTCTCCGAGGGCGGCGTCTGGCGCCGGGTCGGCACGCAGCCGGTGACGCTCAATCCTGCGGTCGCCGGAGTCAACTTCGACGAGCCGACGCTCGACGGCGACGCGAGCACGCCCTACGCGCTATTCGCCTACCCGTCGCCGGTCCTGTACGACGGACGCAGCGCCAACCGGCCATGGCTCCAGGAGTTGCCCGACCCCGTCACGAAGGTCGTCTGGAACTCCTGGATCGAGATGCACCCCGTCGTTGCGGAGCGGCTGGGTGTGCGCACCGGCGACGTCGTCGCCGTCAGCTCGCCCCACGGTCAGCTCGAGGCGCCCGCGTACGTCTACAACGGCATCCGGCCCGACACGGTGGCCATACCGATCGGCCAGGGCCACGAGCATTTCGGCCGCTGGGCCCGGGGCCGTGGGGTGAACCCGCTGGCGCTGCTGCCCGCGGCGGCGGACGAGACCTCCGGCGCCACCGCCTGGCTCTCGACACAGGTGGCGCTTGCAGCCACCGGCGAAAGCGTCACGCTGGTCAGCACTCAGGGCTCTCACGACGACCTGGGCCGCGAGATCGCCGAGGTTATCAGCGTTCCGGCGGCGGTCGAGGCGGCGGAGCACGCGCGGGCAGAGATGGAGCGTGAGCCGGCGGCGCTGGTCGAAGCCGCCGAGGACGCCGACCCGAAGAGCCCCTACCGCTGGGGCATGGCGATCGATCTCTCGAGTTGCGTCGGCTGCTCGGCCTGTGTCACCGCCTGCTATGCCGAGAACAACATCCCGGTCGTCGGCGAGGAGTTGTGCGCCCAGGGCCGGGAGATGGCCTGGCTGAGGGTCGAGAGCTACTACGAGCACGTCTCGGAGGGCGGGCACGGGAACGGTCACGGGTGTACGCGACGTACCACAACCCGGAAGGCCTCAACATCCAGGTCTACAACCGCTGCGTCGGGACCCGCTACTGCTCGAACAATTGCCCCTACAAGGCCCGGCGCTTCGAGTGGTTCGACTACGACTTCCCCTTCCCGCTCAACCTGCAGCTCAACCCGGATGTGACGGTGCGGGAGAAGGGCGTGATGGAGAAGTGCACATTCTGCGTGCAGCGCATCATGAAGGCGCGGAACGATGCCAACGCCGAAGGTCGGGATGTGAACGACGGCGAGGTCACGACGGCCTGCGCGCAGACCTGTCCGGCCGAAGCGATAGTATTCGGGAACCTCAGAGACCCGAACAGTCGCGTCTCGAGGCTCGCCCGTAGCGGCCGCGCCTACCACATGCTGGCAGAACTGAACACTCGACCGGCGGTCACCTACCTGAAAGCGGTGTCCCACGGCAGCGAGGAGGCATAGATGGCGAGCCTCGCAGGGCCGGCGCGCACACCTTTCGCGAGGGTAAGCCGCGACATCATCGGCGCGCTCTGGTATTCAGACCTGCGCTACCGGATGATGATGCTCATCCTGCTGACGGTGATCGGCTGGGCGGGCTTCGCGTGGATCTACCAGATCAAGTACGGCATGGGGACGGCCGGCATCTCCCACCCGGTGATGTGGGGCGTCTATATCACGAACTTCGTCTTCTGGGTCGGTATCGCGCACTCGGGCACGCTTATATCAGCGATCCTCTACCTGATGCGCTCCGGTTGGCGCACGACGATCAACCGTGCCGCGGAGGCGATGACGATCTTCGCGGTGATGACCGCGGGACTCTTCCCGATAATCCACCTGGGGCGCGTCTGGTACTTCTATTTCCTGGCGCCCTATCCCAACCAGCGGCTGCTGTGGCCGAACTTCCGGTCGCCGCTGATCTGGGACTTCTTCGCGATCAGCACCTACTTCGTGATCAGCCTGCTGTTCTGGTACTCGGGTCTCATCCCCGACCTGGCGACGATCCGCGACAAGCTGGGCGGGGCGCACGGACTCTGGGGTCGCTTCAAGGAGAAGATCTACGGCTACCTGTCGCTGGGCTGGGGTGGGACGGACACGCAGTGGAAGAACTACCGGCGCGCCTACCTCTACATGGCGGCAATCGCGACCCCGCTGGTGCTGTCGGTACACAGCGTCGTCTCGTGGGACTTCGCCGTGGCGATCGTGCCAGGCTGGCACTCGACGATCTTCGCGCCGTACTTCGTCGCCGGCGCGATCTTCTCGGGTATCGCCATGGTCATCACGCTCTCCGTCCCCCTACGCTGGGCGCTCGGTCTCGAGGACTACATCACCGAGTACCACTACGACAACATGGGGAAGCTGCTGCTGCTGACTTCCCTGATCGTCGGCTACGCCTACATGGCCGAGTATTTCTTCGCCTGGTACTCGGGCGACGCGGCCGAGTGGGAGAGCTTCCGCTGGCGCGCGATGGGCGACTACATGGGGCCGTTCGTGATCATGATGACCTGCAACGTCCTCATCCCGCTGCTCTGTTTCTGGCGGAAGATCCGGCGCAACATAGCGGCGATCTTCGTCATCTCGATCTTCGTGAACATCGGGATGTGGTACGAGCGCTTCGTGATCATCGTGACGTCGCTGGCGCACGAGTACAGTCCGGGCGCCTGGGGCCTCTACAAGCCGTCGTGGGTCGAGCTCTCGATCACGGCCGGCAGCTTCGCCTGGTTCTTGTTCTGGTTCATGCTGTTCGCCAAGACGTTGCCCGCCATCTCGATCACCGAGGTCAAGGAATCGATCGCGGAAGGCGTCTGGAGCCCGGGCGACAAGAAGGAAGAAACGTGATGGCAGCGCGCGAGACCGTAACGGCGATCTACGACGACATCCACACGGTGGTCGGCGCCGTGCGCTCGATTCGCGAGGAGGGCTGCAAGGACGTATCGGTCTTCGGGCCGATCATGGAGGCCGAGCTGGAGGACGCCATCGGCAAGCCGCCCAGCCCGGTGCGGCGCTACGCCCTTATCGGCGGCCTGACGGGCTGCATCAGCGGCTTCGCCCTCACCGTCTGGTCATCCTATTACTACCCGCTGGTGGTGGGCGGGAAGGCCCTGGCCTCGATACCCGCTTACGTGGTCATAGCGTTCGAGATGACGATCCTGTTTGCGGGGATCTCGGCGCTGATCGGAATGCTGATCCACAACCGAATGCCGACGCTCAAACTGCACGCGGCGCACCAGCCCGGTTACACCGACGACCAGTTCGGCGTTCGCGTCGTCTGCGAGCCCAGCCGCACGGCGACGATCGAGGATATGCTCCGCAGCTACGGTTCCGGCGAGGTGAGCGTTGAACGGTAGATTTTTGCGCACGACCCTGACCATGCTGGCCGGACTGGCCCTCGCCGCCGGCCCGGCCGGCTGCCGCGGCACCGAGATCGAGGACGCCCTCGACACCGTCTCCTGGTTCGGTAGCATGCGGGACCAGGCCGCCGTCGAGCCCTACGAGGAGCCGGCGCGCATGCCGCCCGAGGGTACCGTGCCAGTGGGCGGCGGCGCCCCGCTCGGCAACCTGCCGGACGATTACGCGGAGCTTACGAACCCGTTCCCAGCGACAACCGAATCTCTGCAGATCGGTAAGGAACGATACGACATATACTGCTCAGTCTGCCACGGTCCCGAAGGCGCCGGCGGTGGCAGCGTCGAGGGTCCGTTCCCGCGCGGGCTGATCAACGAGCTGGGCACCCAGCGGGCGCGTGAACTTACCGACGGGTACATCTTCGGCATCATCTCGGCGGGGCGGGGGCTCATGCCGAACTACCGTCGGATGCCGCAGGAAGAGCGCTGGCACATTGTCAATTATGTGAGGGAACTGCAGGAAGGGTCAGGAGAGAATCAGTGATGGGAATTCGGCAATGCATGACTACTTGATTAATAGACCAATTGAATACTTGACTTCAGAATGAGGCCGGGTCCGAGCCCATTCCGAATTCAGATGGTCAATTGCTCTATTAGTCTATTAATCATGGATTGCCGAATTCCCAAGAACGAAACGAGCCGATGCAAACGGAGTCCTCTTACACCGACGAGCAGATCCTGAACCGCATAACGGGACGGATCCCCAGCCGGCTGCTGACCGTGATGGGGACGCTCGTCGCGCTGGGGCTCGTCGGGTTCGTTATAGGACTCTTCGCCGCACCGCAGCGCGCCTGGCAGGCGTACCTCGTGAACTTCCTCTTCTTCTCCGGGCTCGCCACGGCCGGTGTGCTGTTCGGCGCCGCGATGCAGCTGGCCAAAGGGCACTGGGGGAAGTCGATGCATCGGGTCGCACAGGGGTTCGGAGCCTTCCTGCCTGCGTCGTATCTGCTCTTCCTGATACTCTATTTCGGGTATGGGCGGATCTTCCCCTGGATCGGGAACGCGGTCAACGCCGAAGGACACCCGCTGCCGGAACTCTGGTTCAACGTCGGGGGCGTGTTCCTTCGCGGCGCGGTATTTCTGGCGCTGCTCTATGCCCTGTGCTTCGTCTTCATGTACTACACGCTGCGGCCCGACATGCCGGCGGCGGCCGGCCGGCTGAGCGGTTGGCGTCGCGGCCTGGCGGATTGGATGGGGCGCGGCTTCAAGGGTGAGGAGGACGAGGCTCGGCGGTCGCGCCGGATCCTGGGACGCCTGGCGCCGATCCTGGCCCTGAGCTACGCAGTCATACTGAGCGGCATGGCGATCGACCTGATCATGTCGCTGACGCCCGGCTGGCTCTCGGTGCTCTATCCTGCCTACTTCTTCATGGGAGCCTGGCTGTCGGCGCTTGCCGGCCTGGCGGTGATGGCGACGCTGTTCCGCAAGTACCTGGGCCTGGACTTTTTCGCGGCGAACCAGTGGCACGATCTGGGGAAACTGATCTTCGCCTTCTGTATCTTCTGGGCCTATCTCTGGTTCTCGCAGTACCTGCCCATCTGGTACGGCAACCTGCCACGCGAGACGATCTTCATCGAGTTGCGCTCGCTGCCGCCGTGGCAGGCGTTCTCGATCGCCTTCTTCGCCTGCGTGTTCGTCATCCCGTTCCTGCTACTGATTTGGCAGAAGGTGAAGATGGTACCGCCGTACCTGGCGTCGGTCGCCGGCCTGATACTGCTGGGGCTGTGGCTCGAGCGATTCGTCGCCGTGGTCCCGTCGATCTGGACGGAAGGCGGCGTGCCGCTGGGAGTGATCGAGCTGCTGATGACGCTGGGGTTCCTGGGGCTGTTCGGGATCTGCTACGCGCTCTACGCGTCGACGTTCCCGCTGCTGCCGCTGCGCGATAGCATCATTGTCGGGTCGCCGCGGAAAGGACCCTACTGAGTTGGGGATTCGGGGATTCGGGGATTCGGGGATTCCGTTGTTCGGGAATCGGGGATTCGGGAATTCGAGAATCGGGAATCCGTGGAATCCGTGGAATTCGGGATTCGGGGATTGAATGAATCGATCGTATCCGCTGGTTGAGATTCACTACGCCTTGTGGGCCGTGTTGACGGTCCCGATCGGCTTCGCCGGCATGTTCTTCCTCATCCCGGGCCTCATCTTCGAGATCGGGATACCGCTGGAGATCATCGCCGCGGTGCTGATCTTCTATATCGCCAAGCTGACCCAGGGGGCGCGCGCCGCCTGGCTGTTCGGCCTGGTCCTGCATGGGGCGCACATCGTCGGCGCCATCTACTACCTCCCGCGCCTGCCCGGGCTGCTCGGCTGGCCGCTTCTGCTCGCCAACGTTTATTCACTGGGCGTGCTTCTGGTTTACAGACAACTCTGGACGGGAACACCGGCGCTGAAGCAGGCGTAAACCCACCGGTTGCGGGCGTCGGGGGCGGGTCGTCGAGCGGAGCTGGTTTTAGCGACCCCGCGATCACGGCGCAGCCGCGAGCGCGGGGGAGGCCGGAGCGAGACGACCGCCCCGACGCCCAAACCCGGATGCCGGGATCCGGATTCGCTACACCGAAAAGTACTTGGCCTCGGGATGATGAACGACCAGCGCGGCCGTCGACAGCTCCGGAATCAGCGCCCCGGCCTCGGTGAGGTCCATAGCTAGCTTTTCCCGCGCCGGCAGCAGCTCGAAGACGATGCGATGCTGGCGATGGTCGGGACAGGCGCCGTAGCCCCACGAGTAGCGCAGGCCGCGGCCGGGATCGATCCCCAACTCTGCGCGGATCCGCGAATGGACGTACTCGGCTCCCGCCTCCGCCAGCCGCACGCCGAACCCGTGCAGGTAGTAACCCTCCGAGTAGTCGCCGGACTTCATCAACCCGTCCGACTTCTTTAGCAGCGCATCGCCCACGCTGACAATCTGGAACGCGACCACATCGCGCTCGCCTTTCGCGCCCGGGACGAAGTAGTCTGCCAGGCTCAGCTCGTCGTACTCCTCCTGGCGCGGGAAGTCGAAGCGGGCGATCTCGCGTTCCGGATCCTTCGGG
>JBDHHM010000099.1:0-7498 GCA_039589355.1 Gemmatimonadota bacterium
TCCCACTCCCACTCCCACAACCGCGATTCCCGAATCACCGACTCTGCGATTCCCCGCCTCCCCGAATCTTCCTAACCTCCATCATGAGGTTCTGCAGGTCGCTAGGCGCAACGCCTGGGATTCGCGCCGCCTGCGCCAGCGTGCGTGGGCGGATCCGATCGAGCTTCTGCCGCGCCTCGGTGGAGAGGCTGGCGAGTTTCAAATAAGGAAGGTCGGGTGGCAGCTTGAGCTCAGCCTGCCGGTGGA
Organism: Gemmatimonadota bacterium; assembly: GCA_039589355.1. Lineage (GTDB taxonomy): Bacteria > Gemmatimonadota > Gemmatimonadetes > Palauibacterales > KS3-K002. Next base: position 247 of record JBDHHM010000099.1, read on the forward strand.
GTCGCTCGGCCCGCGCCCTCTCCTTTACGACGTAGCCGGCGTACTTGATCTGCATCTCTACCGACGCCAGAGCGTCGGCGTCCGGCGGACAACTCTCGAAGAGCGGGCCTTCGGGGCCCGCGCCGTGGGCTCGGGGATAACCGACGTGCCCCGGGCCTCCAGGTAATCGTTGACCGCCTCGGGCTGCACCAAGGTGCTCCTGGCCCACTCCGCCGCATACTCCTCGAGCTCGAGACGGCTATCGAGAATCCGCTGTTGGTCGTCGCTCAACAGGCCGATCGCCGCCGCCTTCGGGCCGAGCCGTCGAAGGGCATTGTCCTGCCGCAGCAGCAATCGGAACTCAGCCCGCGATGTGAAGAGGCGGTAGGGCTCGTCGACACCCTTGGTAACCAGATCGTCGATCAATACTCCGATGTACGCCTCGTCTCTCTCTACCACCCACGGCTCCCGCTCCAAGGAGCCCAGGGCGGCGTTCGCTCCGGCGGCGATGCCTTGCGCGGCCGCCTCTTCATAGCCCGTCGTGCCGTTCACCTGCCCAGCGAAGTAGAGACCGGGAAGCGCCTTCACCTCCAGGGTCGGGTGGAGCTGGTGGGGGGGAAAGTAGTCGTACTCGATGGCGTAGCCCGGCTGCGTCATCCTCGCCTTACCCAGACCCGGTACCGCGGCGAGGAACTCTCGCTGCACATCGGGAGGCATCGAGGTGGAGAGACCGTTGACGTAGAACTCATCGGGAGGCATCGAGGTGGAGAGACCGTTGACGTAGAACTCAGCCGTCTCCAACCCCTCAGGCTCGAGAAAGACTTTATGCCGAGGCGCGTCCGGGAACTTGACGATCTTGTCTTCGATCGACGGACAGTAGCGCGGACCGCGCGCCGCGATGGCTCCGCCGTAGAGCGCCGAGCGTTCCAGGTTACGCCGAGCGTTCCAGGTTACGCCGGATGACATCCTTAACCTCCTCGCCCGCCCAGGTGATCCAGCACGGCACCTGAGCCAGGCGATCCGCCCGCTCCCAGAAAGAGAACCGGAAGTCCTCGGAGTCGCCGTCCTGCCGCTGTACCTTCCGGAAGTCGACGGTGCGCCCATCCACTCGCGGCGGCGTGCCGGTCTTGAAGCGGGTGACCTCCAGACCGAGCGATTCCAGCTGCTCGGATAGCTCAACCGCCGGCGGGTCGCCTGCTCGGCCGGCCGCTTCCCTGACGCCTCCACCGATATGGATGCCACCGCGCAGGAAGGTGCCGGCCGTCAGAACGACGCATCGCCCCCGAAAGGCCGAGCCGTCCCTGCAGACGACGCCCCGTATCTCCTCGCCCTCGAGCCAAAGCCCTTGGACCGTGCCCTGGAAAAGGTCGAGCCCGGGAGTGTTCTCCAGGAGGGTGCGCATGGCTCTGGGGTAGAGCCAGCGGTCGCACTGGGCACGCGGCGCCCAGACCGCTGGTCCCTTGCCCTTATTGAGCATACGGAATTGAATGGACGTTCGATCGGTAGCTCGCGCCATCAATCCGCCCAGCGCGTCCACCTCCCGCACTACCGTGCCCTTCGCAACGCCACCGATCGCCGGGTTGCAGCTCAGTTGCGCCACGCGTGCTATATACGACGTCACCAGTAGCGTCCGCGCGCCGAGGCGCGCCGAGGCCGCCGCTGCTTCGCACCCGGCGTGACCACCACCGACGACAATGACTTCGTACTGCGAGATCATACCTGCCTCGTCGATGAACGGAGTCGGCCCGGCGTGGTCTCGCCGGTCGTGACTCTCCATATTAGCTGCAGCCCGTCCAAACTATCAGAAGCGGCCGGCGACACAAACGCACGCGCGACGATCCCCGCAATGTCAGTAGATCACGAAGCTCGAAAGGCGTTCAAGGTGCACGGCATCGTCCAGGGTGTCGGCTTCCGCTGGTGGGCCCAGCGCGAGGGACGCCACCTCGGGCTTCGCGGCTCTGTTCGGAACTGCTCGGACGGAACCGTGGAGATCGCCTTCGCCGGTCCGCCCGGCCTAGTGAGCGAGATGGAGGCTCGCCTGCGGCAGGGTCCGCCGGCGGCGCATGTGGTCCGGCTCGAAGAGTTGGCCACGCCCGAGCATCTGCCGGAGGGCTTCGAGATCGGCTTCTAGCCTGCCACCTATCTCTTTACATTACAATGGGTTACGCGAAAGAGCGCAGCGTGGTTGCGCGGTTGCTGCCGTATCGGGAATTGGGGAGTTGGCAATCCGAGGCCTCAGTGGAATCCGGGAATCCCCGCCCCGCGGCGTAGGGACTCCCCACGTCCCCGATACCACGGATGCCACGGACTCCTCGGATTCCTATCCGCGGGTTCCCGGATTCCTACATTCGAGAATTCCCGGATTCCCAACCCCGAATCCCGGAGGTCCCGATTCTCTGAATCTCCGAATCCCACCGATCAATCCAACCGTCGCACATTCAGAATGCGGACGACCTCCCGCAGCATCTGCCCATCGGCGGCTCCCTGTTGGATGGCGCGCACCACCTCCATCCCTTCGACCACGCGCCCGAAAGCCGCGAAGCCCTGGCCGTCGGGGTTGCGCTCCCCGCCGAGATTCAACGCCGCCTGATCACCGATGCAGATGAAGAACTCGGAGGAGGCGCTCCCCGGCGCGCTTCGTGCCATCGAGAGGGTGCCGTCGGTGTGCAGGATGCCGGTCTCTGCCGTGGTCTCGTGTGGAATGGGCGGCAGCCGGTTTTCGCTCTCCTGAAATCCTAACCCGCCCTGAATCACCTCGATTTTGACCGCGTTCTCCGGCTGGTTCGCCATCGTGACCACCCGATAGAAGAACGCCCCCGCGAAGCGCCCCTCGTCGACGTAGCGCAGGAAGTTGGCCGCCGTCACGGGGGCCGCTTGTGCGAACACCTCGACCCGGATGTCGCCTTGCTCGGTTTCGATCAGCACATGAGGGTTGCGGGTCCCGCAGCCGAGCAGGCCGAACGTGAGAGCCAAGAACAAGACTCCAAGTCTTAGCACGGGTACCTTACCTCCCCCTCCAGCCGGGACCGCGCACCACTCGTCCGGGTGTGGCGCCGGTGTGCTCGCCGTCGTCGAGCACCTGCGTGCCGTTCACGAAAACGTTGAGCATGCCCGTCGAGTACTGGTGCGGCTCGCCGAACGTGGCGTGGTCGATGATCGTCTGCGGATCGAAGACTACGACGTCGGCGAAGTACCCGGGCGCCAGGGTCCCGCGTCTCTCTATCTTGAGGTTCGACGCCGGCAACGAAGTTAGGCGGCGCACAGCCTCCTCGAGCACGATAACCCCCTCCTCGCGCACGTACTTGCCGAGCAGGCGAGCGAAGCAGCCGTAGGCACGTGGGTGGGGGTTCGAATCGAGGAAGACGCCTTCGGGGGCCAACGATCCCGCATCGGAATCGAAGCTCACCCATGGCTGCCTGATCTTCTTGGCCACGTTCTCTTCGGACATGATGAAGTAGACGGTGCCTACCCCGCTGTCGTCTTCGACCACGAGGTCCATCGCCGTCTCCTCCGGCGACGTGCCCCGCATCGCCGCGACCTCGGCGAGGGTCTTGCCGGTGAGTGGCTTCAGTTCCTCGTTCTTGAAGCCGACCAACAGAACGTTCTCGGCGGTTCCCGCAGCCAGGTACAGGTTTTCCCACTCGTCGGTGGGCGTTCTCATCTCGACCATCAGCCGCTCGCGGATCGCCGGGTCTTTGAGCCGCTCCACCCACGCCTCGTGCCCGCCCTCCTGGACCCAGGGCGGCATGGCCGCTCCGAGCCCCGTCGCGCCTGCGGTGTAGGTGTACATGTCGGCGGTGATGCGCAGTCCCTCGGCCCGGGCCGCTTTCACCCGCTCGATCACGGCATCGAGTTTCTCCCAATTGTCTTGGCCGGCCGCTTTCAGGTGATAGATCTCCGCCGGGATATCCGCCTCACGGGCGACGGTGATCAATTCTTCGAGCGCCTCGAGCAGTCGGTTCCCCTCGCTGCGCATGTGCGAGATGTACATGCCGTCATACTCGGCGGCGACTTTGGCGAGTTCGATGAGCTCGTCCGTGTCGGCGTAGAAGGCAGGAGGGTAGATGAGCGATGACCCGAGCCCCACAGCCCCCTCTTCCATCCCCTGGCGCACGAGCGCCCGCATCTCGTCCAGCTCTTCGGGCGTCGGGGGCCGGTCCTCATAGCCGAGCACATGGATGCGTACGGTCGTGGCGCCGACGAACGAAGCCACGTTCGTCGATACGCCCCGGCCCACCAGGTAGTCCAGGTACTCGCCGAGCGTCGTCCACTCGATGTCGTACCTGATGTCACCCTGCTGCTCGAGAGCCTCCTGCCTCATCCGCTCGTTGAGCGGGCCCATCGACCAACCTTCGCCGAAGACTTCGAGTGTCACGCCCTGGCGGATGTCGCTCTGCGAGCGGCCGTCCTCGATCAGCGACTCCGTCGCCCAGCTGAGCATGTTGATGAAGCCCGGTGCGACGGCCATACCGGAGGCGTCGATCTCCACACGCCCGCGGGCATCCTCTAGGGAGCCGATCGCTGCGATCGTGTCGCCTGTGATGCCCAGATCGGCGACGTATGGCGCGGCGCCGCCCCCGTCGTAGATCGTCCCACCTCGGATGACGACGTCGTAGTCGGGGGCCGCGCAGGCCGCAGTCCCGAACAACGCGGCGAAAAACAAGATTCTTGGCCTGAACACATCTCCTCCTAGAAATGGTTTCCATTCGGGGATTCGGGGATTCGGGGATTCGGGGATTCGGGGAGGATAGGAAGTTTCGGGCCCGAGAGCGTTTTCTGAACTTCCCCACCTCCCTAGCTCCCCGAATCCCCGAATCCCCGACTCCCACCCGATCTCCCAACTGTCAGTTCCGACTCCCCCGCATGTACTCGTCGACGACCCCGATGAACTCGACATTGGTCATGTCCGCGCCGGACCCCGAGGGGCTGTACCCGATCCAGCAGTGCGGCCTTCGCGGTCCGTACTCGAACGAGGCTTGCGCCGGCGGGTCATCCACTGGGCCCAGGAACTCCTCGATCCGATGGACGCCGTTGTTCAGGTAATACGAGTCCATGTCGCCGACGGCGAAGTGGAGCTTGCCCGTCAGCTTCGGTCCGAGGGTCGGCCAGTTGCGGCGCAGGATGTCGTGGAGGTCGTAGTGCTCGCGCCAGTACTCGGCGACGTCGTGGTCGATGGCGCCGGTCACGGGATCCCAGATAGGAGCCGCGTAACCGCTAGCGCCGACGGGGCTGTACAGCGCTTCCCAGATCGCCCACTGGCCCCCGGAGCGGCCCTTCGGTCCGACAGCCAACTCGTACCCGTTCTCCTGGCGCATCGTCATCTGAACGTTCCCGTCGGTTCGTCGCTGGGCCGGGCGCTCGACCTTCATCCAGGCGCTACCAATCTCGTAGGCGTTCTCGTCCTCGTAGATGTCGACGATCTGGTAGTAGTGGAAATCGACGGGGTCGGGGCACCAGCCCCAGGCGCCGCCGAAGAAGTCGGGATAGAAGACCTGCATCGCCAGCGCCTCCCAACCGCCCGTCGAGCCGCCGGCCAGCACCCGCGCCCATGGCTCGGCGACGATTCGGAACTCGCCCTCCAGGTAGGGGATCAACTCTTGGGCCAGCGCATCGCCGTAAGGTCCGACGTTGGCCGAGTTCACCGAGTACGAGGTATCGTAGAACGGGTTCGCGTCGCGGAACGAGACGACGATCATCTTCGGCGAGTCGGGCGAATCCCAGAACTCGGTGAACCCAGACCCCCGGCCACCGCCGCCCCGCGAGCCGTACCCGAACGGCACCCGCCGTCCCGGGAAGTGTCCCTGATAGTAGATGACAGGGTATCGCCGCTCCGGGTCCTCCCAGTAGCCAGCCGGCAGCAGAACGTTGGCGCCGATGTACATGTCTCGCCCCCAAAACTCGGAAACGAGATCGCTGCGGATCTTCACGAACTTGACCAGCTCGCCCTCGTCCCTCGGGTTCCCTTGCTGCAGCGACTCGCCGGGCTCGAGAGGCTCCACCGGCGGTATGACCTCGCTCAGCTCGAGCCGTACCGTCCCACTAGCGCCGGGGTCGAGATAGATCTGACGCACCGCGCTGTAGGCGTTACCCGGCGCCCGAAACGGACTCTGGCCGGCACCGGAGTTTAGGTGCATCTCGACCACATGGCCGTCGGATCGCTCGAACCTGGTGTAGACGTTGAGAGCAGCCTGCACGTAGTACTCGCCCGGCGGGATGTCCTCGATGGACTCGAGCGGGTGGCCGATGACCGCGTCATCCGCGCTCGACAGGACGACTTGGCTGCCGCCAGAGAAGTCACGCACATCCTTCCCCCAGAAGGGGACACCACGGGGCCTGGCCTGGAAGCGCGGTTCGCGCCGCTCGTCGGCGGCAATGATGACGAAGACGCGTCCGACCACCGGTACGTCGAGCCCCAGCTCGGCGATGGCAGAGGCCGCCCGCGGGCTGAGCTCGACCTCGAAGCGTAGCGGCTCGTCGGGGCGGCCGGCGGAGCTCACAAACGACCAGGTCACCAGGGCGAGGAGCCCCACGAAAAGCGTCGCGACACTCGGTCGCCTCATCGGCATTCTCCACTTGAGAAAGGGCAGAAGGTTGGTTGGGCGAATATGGTCGCCCTCCTCGGGGCGAGCAAGGAACCCAGCACTCAGCGTTGAGTGTCGGGCTACTTGCCTATGCAGAACTCGGCGAACACCTGGGCCAGCAAGTCATCGGGCGCGATCACCCCGAGCAACTCTTCCAGGGCGTGCGCCGCTGCGCGCAGGTGCGTGGCTGCAACCTCTGGAGCCAGGCCGGACGAACGGGCGCCGAGGAAGGCTTCGACCTCGGTCCGAGCGCGACGCAACTCTCGGGCGTGCCGCTCCCGCGTGACCAGCGGCGCTCCTGCCTCCAGAGCGAGGCTCCCCGAGAAGGCGGCTTCCACGAGCCGGTCGCTCAGCTCGCGCAGCCCGTCTCCGGTCACGGCGGACGCGAAGACTTGCGGTGCGTCGATCCCCGGAAGGGACGCGCTCCCGTCTGACTCGACCAGATCGCTCTTGGTGCGCACGACGATAGGTACACCGCCCTCGAGCCCGGCCAGAAAGTCGAGCTCCTCATCGCTTGCGCGGCGTCCCGCCTCCACGCAGAACAGCACGACTTCGGCGCCGGCAAGGTAGCGGCGCGCCACCTCGACACCGAGGCGCTCTACCTTTCCCGGCGCTTCACTAAGACCGGCCGTGTCGACCAGCCGGAAGGGGTAGCCACCCAGCGAGACCAGCGCCTCGACCGCGTCACGGGT
>JBDHHM010000100.1:0-6468 GCA_039589355.1 Gemmatimonadota bacterium
CCTCGGAGCGTCGCACGGAGCGACCGCCGGCGCGGGCCACGTTCAGGTATTCCATCAACGCGGCGATCGCCGTGTTGTACTGCAGTCCGGCGAGATCCTCGGTAACCTTCTTGATGGTGGCGTGGAGCTTCTGGTTAAGCTCGTCGGTCTCCGGCGGACCGTCGCCCAGCTCGCCGGCCGTCACGGCGTCCCACACCCGGTCGAAGAAGCGGGAGATGCCGGCGATCCCCTGCTCGCGGAAGTCGCCGCCCTCCTCGTAGGGGCCCAGGAACATTAGATAGGTACGGAAGGCTATTTCTCCACGAACTCGTCGGGGATCACCACGTTGCCCCGCGACTTCGACATCTTGGCGCCTTCGCGGATGATCAGCCCGTGCTTGCGGAACTTGTGATACGGCTCCTCGAAGGGCAGGTGCCCCAGATCGTGGAGTGCCATGGTGATGAAACGCGAGTACATCAGGTGCAGCACCGCGTGCTCCTCGCCGCCGATGTACATGTCCACCGGCAGCCACTTCTTCGTGCGCCGCGCCTCGAACGGCACGTCGTGCCGGTCGGTGGACGGGTAGCGCATGAAGTACCAGGCCGAGTCGAGGAAGGTGTCGGAAACATCGGTCTCGCGCTTCGCCGGGCCGCGGCACTTCGGGCATTCGACGTTCAGGAACTCCGCCGAGCGGGCCAGCGGGCCGACACCGCTCTCGTCCGGCTTGAAGTTCTCGACGAACGGCAGGGTCACCGGCAGGTCATCCTCGGGGACCGGGACGATACCATCCTTCTCGCAGTGGATGATGGGGATCGGCGGACCCCAGTAGCGCTGCCGCGAGATGCACCAGTCGTGGATGCGGTAGTTGACCGCGTGCGTTCCGCGGTCCTGCTCGGCCAGCCAGTCGGTGATCTCCTTGATCGCCTTCGCGGCCGGTACGCCGTCGAACTTGCCGGAATTGACCAGCACCTCGTCCTCGGTGTGCTCGGTGAAGGCGGCCTCGAGCTCGGCGCTCGGGTCGAAGCTCTCGTATTGGTCGGCCGGGATCACAACGACGCGGATCGGCAGGTCATATTGTGTGGCGAACTCGAAGTCGCGCTCATCGTGTGCTGGCACGCCCATGATCGCGCCCCAGCCGTACTCCATCAGCACGTAGTCGGCGACCCAGATGGAGATCTCCTCGTCGGTGACCGGATTGATCGCCTTGGTGCCAGTAGCGACACCGGTCTTCCCTTGCTCCTCACCGGCCTTGCGCCGCTCGACCACGTCCATGGCGAGCGCGTTCTTCACATACTCGTCTATGGCGGCGCGCTGCGCGTCCGTCGTGATCTCGTCCACGTACGGATGCTCGGGTGCCAGCACCATGAAAGTGGCGCCGAACAGCGTGTCGGGCCGCGTCGTGAAGACGCGCAGCTTTTTGTTGGGGTGGCCGACTATCTCGAAATCGATATCGGCGCCCTCCGAGCGGCCGATCCAGTTCCGCTGCAGCCGCTTCGTCGATTCGGACCAGTCGATCCACTCCAGGTTGTCCAACAGTCGCTGCGCGAAGTTGGTGATCTTGAAGAACCACTGGTCGAGGAAGCGCTGCGTCACCTCGGTGGAGCAACGCTCGCAGCGACCGTCGATCACCTGCTCGTTGGCCAGTACCGTCTTACAGGACGGGCACCAGTTGACCGGCGCCTGGCGACGCTCGGCTAAGCCGCCCTTGTAGAGCTGGAGGAAGATCCACTGGGTCCACTTGTAGTACTCGGGCCGGGTAACGTCGACGACCCGCTCCCAGTCGTACATGAACCCCATGCGCCTGAGCTGGCGCGTGAAGTTCTTGATGTTGCTGGGTATGAGCTCCATCGGGTGCACGCCCTGCTCGAGCGCGAAGTTCTCCGAGTGGATGCCGAAGGCGTCGAAGCCGATGGGCTCGAAGACCGTGTTCCCCTGCAGCTGCTTGAAGCGGCCGTGGATGTCGGCGCCGGTGAAGGCGTAGACGTTCCCAACGTGTAGCCCCTCCGCCGACGGGTAGGGGTACATCATGAGGTTGTAGAAAGGAGCGTCGGCCCCTTCGATGTCGACGTTGTGGAGCCGGGTCTCGTCCCAGCGCTTCTGCCACTTGGTCTCGACCGCTACCGGATCGTACCTGTCAGCCATGGTCCTGCGACGTTGTGACGGCGTGATATCAGAAGAGGCGGGCGCTTCCACCCGCCTCGCGAGCTTCGGATCGCATAATTAATAAGGTCGCCGGCCCGGATATCAACCCGGATCCTGCACTGCACGCCTCAGAAGATATGACAGCCCGGCATCGGGGATTCGGCGTCGGGGCGGTCGTCTCGCTCCGGCCTCGCTCGCGCTCACGGGTGACCGTGAGCGCGGGCTCGCTAACACCAGCTCCGCTCGACGACCCGCCCCGACGCCTGTAACCGGTGGGTGAGCACCAACCGCTGCTCACCACAGCTCTCCCCTCAGTCGCATTCTGCCGAGGGATGCCCCTGGGGTCGACCTCGATCTAAGCCGGGAGGAGCCGGGGGACCGACGAGCGAAGCTGGTCTTAGCGACCCGGCTCCGATCCTCAGGCCAAGTCTGCGGGTGAGCTGCCCGATGTCTTCGCGGGGTGCACTGACCCCAACTGCCGGGTCGGCCGGAGCGAGCGGTCCCCCGGCTCCGACCTCCGGGTCGGCCGGAGCGAGCGGTCCCGGGGCTCAGAGGCCGGGCCGTCCCTCGATCAGGCCTTCCAGGGCCGTGTAGGGCTCATCGGCGCCGTCCACCGCGGCGGCGAGCTGCTCGATCGACCGGGTCAGGCTCTCCGTCTGCTCGTAGAGCGCTTGGAAGAGCGGCAGGCGATGGTAGTAGAGGTGCCGGGCGATAAGCGAGGCGTTATTGAGGCGCGTCGGGTCGTAGCGGGCGAAGCCGGGGGTGCGCATCGTCGGGGCGTAGTCGCGCCGGAAGGACTCGGTGGCCGCTGCCAGGAGGGCCGCCCGGCGCGGGATGAGCGAGTCGACCGGCAGGTCCTCATCGTAGAGGGTCTCGAGGTCGGTCCACAACTGGTCAAGGAACTCGCTCAACCGCACCGTGTCGTGCCAGCGCCGCGTCGCCAGGTCGCAGAGTCGCTCGTCGTAGCCGCGCCCGCAGAAGAACTCGATGGCGCCGACCGAGCCGACGAAGTTGGCGAAGCTCTCGTTGAACTTCACGTGCCCACTGACGAACAGCGTGTTGTGCGTCACCTCGTGCACCACCGTCTCCACGAGTCCCACGCTGTCCTGGCCGAGGACCGTCGATAGGAGCGGGTCGGGGAACCAGCCCAGGGTGCTGAAGGCGGCTGTGGGCCGCAGGTAGGTGTCGTAGTGTCGCTCCTCCAGCTTGCGCGCCTCCTTCTGCGCCGCCTCCTGGCTGAAGAACCCTTTGTAGGGTACGCGCCCGACGATGGGGAACCACCAGGTGTGGGCGGCCAGCCGGTTCACCGGGCTGGCGGACAGCACCAACGCCAGGGTATCGCGCCCGATGTCGGAGAACGAGGTATAGCTGTCGCCGACGTCGAGCCTCAGGTCGCGGGCGGCGAAGCTGCGGGCTTGAACAACGAGCTCGAGCTTCGCCCGCGTCTCCATGTCCAGTGTGGGGTCGTTCAGGATGTCGGCGATCGAGCGGCGACGCGCGAGTATGCGGGCCTCCTCCCAGGCGGCACGGATCACGTAGCCGGGCGAGCAGGAAAGGAACGAGGCGCCGACGGCGATGGCGAGGCCCAAGGCGATGGAGAGGGCGACGGACCGGCGCTTCACGGTGCCTCCCAGTCGGCCAACCGTCGCAATGCGTGCAGCCGATCGCTGTTACCCATGCGCGCGCGTCCTACCGCGTCACGCAGCCATTCGATGGAGCGGTCGTAGTTGTCCCGGTCGACGGGGTAGGGGTAACCGTCTTTGCCACCGTGGGCGAAGGCGAAGCGTGCCGGGTCGCGGAAGCTGGCCGGCCGGCCGTGGGCTAGCTCGGCGATGAGCGCCAGGGCCCTGATCGTCTTGGCGCCGACCCCCTTGAGCGCCAGCAGCGCCTCGAAGTCGGCCGGCTGCGCCTCGTAGGTTGCGAGCAGCACCCTGCCCAGGTTGCGCGGGCGCACGTCGCGCCGGATGTCCACGTGATGGCGCTTCGGCAACTCCAGGCGCAGGATGCCGGCCACCTCGTGCTGCACGGTCGCTGGCTTCTCGCGCGCGATCTCCGCCGCAGCGCTCCGCGCTGCCGCCGACTCGTCGGCCACGAAATTGAGCACGGCGCACCCGCGCCGCTCCGAACAGATCGCCGCGTGCGGCTCGCAGACGAAATCGGAGACCTGCGTCGAGAGCCAGTGGTAGCGGCGCGCCGACCGGTCGGCCTCCTGCATCCCCTGCTGGACGACCGCCCAGTCGCCGGCCGGCGTGAAGAAGAAGGAGTGGTGGTAGATCTGATAGCCGTCCTGGACGGCGGCGCTGTCGACCTTCGCCGACATGCGGCTCGCGTAGACCAGCGATTCGCCGTCGAGCCCGAGCGTCGCGGCGGCCTCGCGCAGCTCGTCCGGTGTCTTGCGCGACGCGGCGCCCTTGCCGCCGGCCACGTAGATCGATGTGTCCGCCTCGGCCCCCGCCAGGCCCGCCTTGAGGGCGCCGCACACCGTAGTGGTCACACCGCTGGAGTGCCAGTCGAACCCGAGCACGCAGCCGAAGGCCTGGAACCAGAATGGGTCGGCCAGCCGTTCGAGGAATGTAGTCGCGCCGTGCTCGATGACGAGCGCCTCGGTCAGTGCCCGGGCGAGCTCGGTCATGCGCTGGAAGAGCCAGCGGGGTGCCCGTCCCGTGTGCAGGGGTAGCGTAGCGGTTCCGGTACGACGTGCCATGGTGCTTGACTATTGGTTACTCGCGATTTGATTCTGCCCTATTATACTCAACCGTGTCGGACTCGATCCAGCAGTCCGGGAGCCTGCGGGGCACATATTCCGTTTGGAGGGTAGAAAAGGTAGTGGCTGGTGCCCGGCGGGTCCCGCTGGGAGGCTCGTTAACGGGAAGGGGCGACGGATGGCGAAGAAACCCGACCAGATCGACCCGAAGGAACTCCGGCAGCAGCTCATCGACCTCGCCCGCGCGATCGTCGAGCTCGAGGAGCAGGGCGACCTGTTGGAGGCGACCCCGGACCTGATCAAGATCATGGGCGATCTCCGGGCCAGGCTCTTCGAGTACGAGGTTCGATTCACCGGTCGGCTCTTCGGCGAGCAGGACGACCTGCCGGAAGTGCTGGAGGCACAGCGCATCGTGGACGAGGCCGCCCTCCGCTTGGAGGAAGAAGAAGAGGAAGAATGGTGGCGGCGTTGGAATATGGACCCGGACGCGGGCGGGGAGGTTGGTGGGAATTAGATGGGAATTCGGGATTCCATGGCTAATTGACTAATTGAGCAATAGAGCCTTCGAATTCAGAAAGGGCCGCGAGGTAAGCCAAGCGGCCCTTCTGATTTCGAGTATTCAATTGTTCAATTAACAGGTCGCTGAAAAACGATTGCAGCTGTACGCGAGGGAGGCGCCGGGGTTCCCCGGCGCGTAACTCGTGAGCGACGAGGGGCGGTGCCACTCCCTCGCGCGGCGCACGCGAGCGGTGAAGCAAGGGGGACCCCGGCGCCGACCCGCATCCATGGACCTTTTTCAGCGACCTGTTAATCAATGAGTCATGGATTGCCGAATTCCCATTAGATCTTCATTCGCCCTTCCAACATCGCCACCGCCCCACCGGCAATCTCCAGATCGGTCACCTCACCGTTCTCGCAGCACACACGGACCACAACGCGCCCCGGCCGGCCGAGGATGTCTCCCTGTTCGCCCTTGAGCTCGGTCCAGCCGTCCTCGGGGAGCGCGTCGGTCAGCCGCAGGTGAAGTGGGCCCATCGGTCCCTGGGCGCTGCCGGTGACGGTGTCTTCTGGAACACCGAGGAAAGGCGCGAAGAAGCGGAGGTGCCATTGGGAGTCCGGGTCGACGGTGTCGCCAGTGAAGAAGGCAAAGGAAGCGCCTGGGTCGATCTCTGCCAGCGCCTCGCTGTTGAGCGTGAGAGAGCGTAGCGCGTTTCGGTCGCGGACCGGGATGTAGCAATAGTGGGTGCTGGGCAACACCAGCCAGTCGCCGTCTAGGTCGCCCGCGGTCACTCCCCAGAGCGAGGCGAAGGCCGGGCGGTCGAGCTCCAGCGGCTCGAAGCCGGGCACCTGGATCTGCATCGCGACGCGTACTGCACCGTCCCGCTCGTCGATCCGGATCCGCAGGATCCCCGATAGCGTCTCCACCCGCAACTCCCGCTCCTGCCCCGGTTCGATCGGGAAGAGGCCGCGCTCCGCCGCGGCGGTGAAGGCGGCGATCGTAGCATGCCCGCAGAGCGTGACCTCCTGGGCCGGGGTGAACCAGCGCAGTCGCACGTCGGCGGCCGCAGATGATGGCGGCACAAGAAACGCCGTCTCCGCCAGGTTCATCTGCCGGGCGATAAGCTGCATGACATCATCGTCGA